>JBCBPG010000157.1:0-7911 GCA_039820865.1 Pseudomonadota bacterium | reverse complement strand
TTCACCCCCGAGACGCTGGCCGCGACCTATGGCGGGCGGCTGGCGGCCACGCATATCGACCAGCTGACGCTCGCCGCCGGCTGAGCCCATGGGCCCGTTCATCGAGGCGCTGACGCTCGGCGCCGGCTACAACGCCGCGCTCGTGGCGGTGGGTGCGGCGCTGCTCGGCTTCGCCGCGGGCGCCGTCGGCTCGTTCCTCTTCCTGCGCAAACGCGCCCTCGTCTCCGACGCGATCGCCCACGCGACCCTGCCAGGCGTCGGGCTGGCGTTCCTGGCGATGGTGGCGCTGGGGGGCGACGGGCGGAACCTGGCGGGGCTGATGGCGGGCTCGGCGCTCTCGGCCTGGGCGGGGCTGCTGGCGGTCGAGTGGATGGCGCGGGCGACCCGGCTCTCCGAGGACGTGGCCATCGGCGCGGTCCTCTCGGTCTTCTTCGGCCTCGGCGTCGTGCTGCTGACGGTCATCCAGAACCTGGGCGCGGGGCGGCAGGCGGGGCTCGAGGGCTATCTCCTCGGTTCGACCGCGGGGATGCTGTTCGCCGACGCGGTGCTGATCGCGGCGGGCGGCGCGCTGGCGGTGGCCGCGACCTGGGCGCTCCGCCGGCCGATGACGGCCGTCGCCTTCGATCCGGGCTATGCCGCCGCGCAGGGCTACGACGTGCGCCGCATCGACCTCGCCATGATGGGGCTGGTGATGATGGTCACGGTCATCGGGCTCAAGCTGGTGGGCCTGGTGCTGATCGTCGCCCTCCTGATCATCCCGCCCGTCACCGCGCGCTTCTGGACCGAGCGGAGCGGGCTGATGGTGTGGCTGGCCGGGGTGACCGGCGCCGCGGCGGGCTATCTCGGCGCCGCGATCTCGGCCTCGGCCCCCGCGCTGCCGACGGGGCCGATCATCGTGCTGGTGGCGGCGGGGCTGTTCGTGCTGTCGCTGCTGTTCGCCCCGGCGCGGGGGATCGCCGCGGCGCTGTGGCGCCACCGGCGCTTCCAGGCGCGAGTGCATCGGCGGCAGGGGCTCTTGGCGCTGGCGCGCGAGGAGCCGATCCACGACCTCCATACGCTGCGGGTGCTGGGGCGCGAGGGGCTGATCCGGCCGGACGGCGTCGCGACCGGGGCCGGGCGCGCGCAGGCCGCCAAGATCGCCCGCGACGAGCGGCGCTGGGCGATCGCGCGCGAGGTCCATCAGGATGCGGGCCTGACCGGGCGCTATGACGGGCTGACGCCGATCGAGGAGGTCTTCACCCCCGACGAGATCGCCGCCTTCGACGCCGCGATCGGTCGGCCGCGGCCGGTGCCGACATGATGGGGGCCGAGTTCGTCCAGTTCTCGCTGGTGCCGATGCTGGTGGGCGTGCTGGCGGCCATCGCCTGCGCGCTGCCGGGCAACTTCCTGCTGCTCAGGCGCCAGGCGCTGATCGGGGACGCGATCAGCCACGTGGTGCTGCCGGGGATCGTGGTCGCCTTCCTCGTCACGGGCCGTGTCGAGGCGACGGCGATGCTGATCGGCGCTGCTGGGGCCGCGGTGCTGGCGGTGGTGCTGATCGAGGCGATCAAGCGGCTCGGCCGGATCGAGCCGGGGGCCGCGATGGGCGTGGTCTTCACCGCGATGTTCGCCGCCGGCGTCCTGGTGCTCGAGCGCAGCGACACCTCGGGCGTGCATCTCGACGTCGAGCACGCGCTGATGGGCAACCTGGAGAGCCTGGTCTGGTTCGACGCGACGGGCTGGGGCTCGCTGGTGGCTCCGGCGGCGCTGGCGGGCCTGCCGCACGAACTGGCGCGCCTGGCGGTCGTCGCGGTGCTGGTGACGGCGCTGACCTTGGTGTTCTGGCGCCCGCTCAAGATCGCGACCTTCGACGAGGCCTTCGCGCGGACGCTGGGCCTGCCGGTCGGTGCCATTGGCTTCGGGCTGGTCGTCACGGCGGCGGTGGCGGCGGTGGCGGCCTTCGACGCGGTGGGCTCGATCATCGTGATCGCGATGTTCATCTGCCCGCCGGCGGCCGCGCGCCTGATGACCGACCGGCTGGAGGCGCAGGTCGCCTGGTCGGTCGCCTTCGCCGTCCTCTCGGCGGTCCTCGGCTTCGTGCTGGCGGGGCATGCGCCGCTCTGGCTGGGCGCGCGCGACACGGTGAGCGCGGCCGGCATGATCGCTACCGTCTCCGGCGCGATCCTGGCGATCGCCTGCTTCGCGGCCCCTCACCGCCGCCGCAGCGCAGAGGTCCCCCTTACGGGCTGACGCGGCGGCCTCGCGGGGCTCGCCCCCTCCCGCGTCAGGATAGGCGGCGACCCTTTACCATTTCCCGAACGCTGCCCTGCGCCGAGGCGCAACGCTCCGGATCGATGGGGGCCGACGGCGCATCTGATCTGGCCGCGCGGGCGCGATGCTGGCGTGACGGTCCCTTCGACGGGCGCCGGTGGCTGCGTGGCCCTTGCCGCGTTGCGCCATGGAACCGGGCAGCGTTCAGAGAAACATCACCGCCTTGTGCCTAACCTGTCGCGGGAGGGCGCGGGAGCGAGGACAGCCCGCGGCCTCAACACCCGTGCCCGGCGGCGAGCCAGTCGATGGCCTGTTCCGCCAGGGACGGGTCGGGCGGTGGCGCGTCGGTCGCGGCGCCGATCGCGTCGAGCTGCGTGACCGGCGCCCGGTCGTCCAGCGCGGCGGCAAGGACGCGGCGACCGTCCGGCCCGCGCGTGTCGAGGGCACGATGACAGCGCGGCAGGCCGAGGCGGGCGAGGAGCGCGGTCACGCGGGCATCCTCTCCGGGGGCAAGGCGGCCGGTCAGCACCGACAGGCGGGTGTCGAGGGCGATGCCGATGGCCAGCGCCTCGCCCTCGACCAGGTCGGGCCCGGCCAGCGCCATCAGCGGGCCAGCCGACCATCGGCCCAGGTTGAGGGCCCGTGCGGCGGCGTGGGCGAAGGGGTCGGCCTGCTCGACGACGCGGTCGCGTGCGAGGGCGGAGGCGCGCCGGATCGCCTCCGCCTCGGTCTCGGGATCGAAGGCGGCGAGGGCGTCGGCCCGGGCCTCGATCCAGCGGAAGAAGCCGGCGTCGCGCGTCAGGGCGAGGCGGACGGCCGCTGCCAGCCCGGCGCGGCGCTGGCGTGCCGGCAGAGCGTCGAGCAGCGCAAGGTCGCAGACGACGCCCCAGGGGGCCGCAACGGTGCCGAGGGTGCCGAGATCCGCCACGGGGCCGACGCAGGGTCTCAGTCCCAGCGCCGTCTCGCACTGTGCGAAGACGCTCGAGGGGACGCGCAGGCAGCGCAGTCCCCGCCCCGTGGTGGCAGCCGCCACGCTGACGGCGTCGAGCACGGCGCCACCGCCCACGGCGACGACGAAGCCGCAGGGGCCGAGGTGGCTGGCGAGGATCGCGTCGCGGATCGCGGCCTGCCGGGCGGGGTCGCGACCGGCGGCGGCGCCGCCGGGGACGGCAACGGGCGGGGCGGCGAGTTCGAGTGTCCCGGCCCAGGCCCGCGCATAGCCGGCAATGTCGGGGCGGAGTGTCGGCGCCGCGCGGGCAAGCCCCTCGTCGAGGAAGACCAGGCAGCGGTGCCGGTCATCCTCGCGCAGCGCCAGCAGTCCCGCGAACAGCGGGTTCCCCGGGTGGAAGAGGTCGCGCGTGAAGGCGATCGGGTACTCGCAGGGCAGTGCGAAGCGCTGCCAGTGCAGCGCCGTCGGAAAGTCGCACACGGCGGCGTCCGTCACCGCGGCGCGGTGGCGCATGGCCGTCTCCTCCCCTGGGCCCGCCTCAAGCGCCTATCGGCTGCAGGGCGGAACTCGTTTCCTCATCATGACAGGCTATCGAAACGCGTTGCAACTCGCAACGGTTGCGGGCGGCGTTCCTTGCGCGCCGGCACTGGCTGCGGGCGACCGGCGCGTCAGCCCCTTGCGCGGACCTGCGGGAGGGTCGAGCATCGCGTCGCGGCGCGGCCGGGCACAGGGGGGCAGGGGCGATGGACACGGCGATCACCGAGAGCGCGACCGGCGACGGCACCGGGCACGGTGCCCCGGCCGAAGCCGGGGCAGTCTTCACCAAGCCCTTCACCCAGCAGGAGCCGATCTCGGAGGCCGCGATCGCGCGGGCGGTCGAGGTCATGCGCTCGGGGCGGCTGCATCGCTACAACACCGGCGCGGGCGAGACGGCCGAGGCGGCGCTGCTCGAGCGTGACTATGCCGCCTGGCAGGGGGCGCGGTTCTGCCTGGCCTGCGCCTCGGGCGGCTATGCGCTGGCGGTGGCGCTCAAGGCCGCGGGGCTCAAGCATGGCGAGCCGGTGCTGGCCAATGCCTATACGCTGGCCCCGGTGCCGGGGGCGATCCACAACGCGGGCGGTCGCGCGGTCTTCGTCGAGATCGGCGACGACTGGCGGATCGACTGCGCGGATCTCGACGCCAGGGCGGCGTCCAGCGGGGCGCGGTTCCTGATGCTCAGCCACATGCGCGGGCATATCGGCGACATGCGGGCGATCGGCGAGATCTGCGCGCGCCGCGGCATCACGCTGGTCGAGGACTGTGCGCACACGATGGGCGCGCGCTGGGAGGGCCGGCGATCGGGCAGCTTTGGCCATGTGGCCGCGTTCTCGACCCAGACCTACAAGCACCTGAACTCGGGCGAGGGCGGGCTCCTGACCACCGACGACGAGACGATCGCGGCGCGGGCGATCCTCATGTCCGGCAGCTACATGCTCTATGGCCGGCACGGGGCGGCGCCGGGGGCGGAGGCGTTCGAGGGCCTCAGGCTGGAGACGCCCAACTACTCCGGGCGGATGGACAACCTGCGGGCCTCGATCCTGCGCGCCGAGCTGGCGCTGCTGGACGGGCGGATCGCGCGGTGGAACGCGCTCTATGCGGCGATCGAGGCGGGGCTGGCGGGCGCGCGGGGCATCCGGACGGTACCGCTGCCGGCGGCCGAGGCGCATGTCGGCTCGTCCTTCCAGTTCCATGCCGACCTGCCGGCATCGGCGATGCCGGGCTTCATCGCGGCCTGCGCGGCGCGGGGCGTGGAGCTCAAGTGGTTCGGGGCGGAGACGCCGCTGGGCTTCACCAGCCGGGTCGACCACTGGCGCATGTTCGGCCCGCCGCCCGACATGCCGCGCACGCGCGCGGTGCTGGCGACGACGCTGGACATGCGCCTGCCGCTGACCTTCGAGCCCGGGGATTGCGGGCTGATCGCGCGGATCATCGCGGAGGAGGCGGCGGCTGCGATGGAGGGCTGAGGCCCGACCCCGCTACCCGTTGCAGGGCGGGGGCCGACGGGCGCCGGCGCTGGCGGTAGGCTGACCCTCTCGCAAAGGGAGGGCCATCATGAGCAACCCGTCGATCGACCCCCGCATCTACGACCTCTACCACGAGTACTGCCACGGCCGGATGGAGCGGCGCGACTTCCTGCGCCGGGCGTCGGCGATCACGGTGGCGGGCGGGATCACCGGCCTCGCCATGGCCGAGGCGCTGCTGCCGGACTATGCCGCCGCGCAGACGATCATGTTCACCGACGAGCGGATCCATCCGGAATATGTCACCTACCCCTCGCCAGGCGGGAATGCCGAGACGATGCGCGGCTATCTCGTCGCGCCGGCGGGCGAGGGGCCGTTTCCGGCCGTGCTGGTGGTGCACGAGAACCGCGGGCTGAACCCCTATATCGAGGACGTGGCCCGGCGGGCGGCGGTGGCGGGGTTCCTGGCGCTCGCGCCGGACGCGCTGACGCCGATGGGCGGCTATCCGGGCAACGACGACGACGGGCGGGCGATGCAGCGTGAGCTGGACCGCGGAAAGATCTTCGTCGACATGCTGAACGGGGCGCACTGGGTGAAGGCGCATCCCCTCTCGACCGGCCGGCTCGGCGTCACGGGGTTCTGCTTCGGCGGCGCGGTCTCGAACTGGCTGGCGGTCGAGATGGGGGGCGATCTGCAGGCGGCGGCGCCCTTCTACGGCTCGGCGCCGGACCCCGAGGGCGTGGCCGGGATCGAGGCCGAGCTGCTGGTCCACTATGCCGAGGACGATGCCCGGGTGAACGCGACGCGGGCCGGCTACGAGGCGGCGCTCGAGGCGGCGGGCAAGGCATTTGCCATGCACGAGTACCCGGGGACGCGGCACGGGTTCCACAACAACTCGACGCCCCGCTACGACGCCGAGGCGGCGGCGCTCGCCTGGTCGCGCACGATCGCGCTCTTCGAGCGGCGACTGACCTGACGGAGCGTCGGTTCCCGGGGCGCGGGCGCGCACCGAAGACCGACTCCTCTTGCGATCAAGCGGGTCGCGACATCGAGTCGCGGCCCCTCGGGCCGCTCGACCGCCTCGCCCAGGGTTCCATTGTGGAACGATTCCACGGGTCCCCACCGGAGACGCTGCGCGGAGCGACTTTCTAACGCTCTGAGAAATCGGCGTTCTTTTCGGTAAAAGTTGCGCCAGCATACGCTTTGGACATGCGTGAGCCAAGTGTCAAGTAAGATTGACACTTGCGGGTGTCAGAATTTTTAAACAGCATGATCCCGCGATGCGGCAACTGCCGCCGAAAAGGGAGGTTGGCCTCTGGTCTGCCACCGCCAGCGGAGAGCGTGCATCGCGGGCAACTGCGCGAGCAACTGCAGAGGGAAGCGACATGTCCGAAGAAGATCCGAACGAGGTCTGGCCGACCGGTCTGACCGTCAAGCAAGCAGAAGAAATCCACAGCCAGGTCATCGACGGCACCCGGGTCTTCGGCGCGATCGCGCTTTTCGCCCACTTCCTGGTCGCCGTCTCGACCCCGTGGCTCGGGTAAGGGGAGACAGGTCATGAACAACTCCCGCATGTGGCTCGTCGTGAGCCCCAACGTCGGTCTGCCGATCCTGCTGGGCGGCGTCGCCGTCGGCTCGTTCTGCGTCCACCTCGCCGTGATCAGCAACTCGACCTGGTTCGGCGACTTCGTGGCCGGCAAGGAACTGGCGCAGGCCGAGGCCAGCGTGCAGACGGCCAGCGCGCCGGCGACCACGGGCGAGGTCAGCCTGACCGACGGCCAGCGCATCGTCGTCGTCCTGCCGGATGGCACCCGCGCCGAGGCCGTGCTGCAGGGCACGCCCGGTGTGGCAGTGGCCGAGGCGACGCGACCGCGCGACTAGCGCGGCGAACGCCGGCGCAGGGGCGTGGAGGGCCGCGGCACTCCACGCAGCCCTGCCGCGATCCCGCACGATGCGGTGGCGCGGCCGTCCCGCGGCCCGCGCCACCCGCGCTCACGCCGGCGCCGCTGCGCCCGCCTGGGCAGGCGCCGCCAGGCCGGTGCCGCCAAACGCGAGAGAGACGGACGCCGCCGATGCTGGACCTTCGCCGCCTCACCATGGGCGTCATCAGCCGCCTCGGGACCCGCTACCTTCCCTTTGCGGACGTGGCGAGCGAGGAGCTGCCGCTCGGCCGGCTGATGCGGCTCTCGCTGTTCCAGGTCACCGTGGGCATGGCGCTGGTGCTGATGGTCGGCACGCTCAACCGCGTGATGATCGTCGAGCTTGCCGTACCGGCCACGCTGGTCGGCGTGATGATCTCGCTGCCGCTGGTCTTTGCGCCCTTCCGCGCGCTGATCGGCTTCCGCTCCGACGCGCACCGCTCCGCCTTCGGCTGGCGCCGGGTGCCGTATATCTGGAAGGGCACCCTGCTGCAGTTCGGCGGCTTCGCGGTGATGCCCTTCGCGCTGCTCGTGCTTTCGGGCTTTGGCGAGGCGGTGCATGCGCCGGCCTGGATCGGCTATGTGAGCGCCGCGATCGCCTTCCTGCTGGTCGGCGCGGGCGTGCACATGGTCCAGACCGTGGGCCTGGCGCTGGCGACCGACCTGGTCAAGCCGGCCGACCAGCCCAGGGTCGTCGGCCTCATGTATGTCATGCTGCTGCTCGGCATGGGGGCGAGCGCGGTGATCTTCGGCGCGCTGCTCGAGAACTACAGCCCCGCGCGCCTGGTCCAGT
>JBCBPG010000156.1:0-7936 GCA_039820865.1 Pseudomonadota bacterium | reverse complement strand
TGCGCCTCGTAGGCCTGTGGCACGGTCAGGCCCAGCTCGCGGTCGCCCGGGTCGCGGTTGTCGGTGTGCAGGTAGTGGATCTGCAGGCCCTTGGAGACGCTGTAGGCCTCGTTGCCGACAAAGCTCGGCACCGGGACCTGCTTGGTGCGCACCAGCGTGCCGTCCGGGCCGATCATCCCGCCCTGGGGCAGGATCGCGACATCGACCAGCGTCTCTCCCTTGGCCTTCTGCGTGAGGCCCAGCGTCCAGTAGATGTAACCGTGGCCCGAGGCGCCCGAGACGACGTTGCCATCGACCGCCACGTTGGCGCCGTGCAGCCAGAAGCCGTCGCCCTGCCAGCCATAGTCCTGCGTGCCCGCCCGGGCATCGGGCTCCTGGCCGGGATCCAGCTCCTGGCGCGCCGGGTTGAGGTCGGCCTCGGGGTTGTGGGTGCGGATCGCGATGTTGCCCACGAACGAGCCGATCTCGTCGCCCGCCTCGGTCACATAGGCCGCGCCGCCGATGTCGTGGGTGACGTTGGCGATGAAGTCGACGTTGGACGAGTGGTTCACGAAGCCCCAGCCGGGATCGCGGGTGACGACCGAGCCGATGACCTGCGCGCCCTCTTCCTCGACGCTGCCATAGCCCTCGTGAAAGTGGACCGAGTAGCGGCCGCGCAGGATGTCGCCGCCCAGCTCCATCACCTCGACATCGCCGATCGCGCCCTCGGACGGGCCGACCAGCTCCCAGTCGTCGAGCCCCTGGATCTTGTCGCTCCGCCCCAGCCTGTCGAAGCCGACATAGGCAAGCTCGGCGTCGTTGGTGTGCATGAACATCACGTGGCCGCGATGCAGTGTCTCCTCGCTCTCGGAGGCGAAGGTGACGTTGCGCGTCAGGTTGGCGACATGGACGTCGAGATCGGCGCGGGGGGCGACGTGGTCGGCGTCGAGCGCGCGGTCCAGCGTCACCGTCGCGCCGTCGATACCGGCGATCACGCGCACCTCGTCGCCAAGCGGGTCGGCTGCGTCGGTGCCGGCGATGGTGATGCGGTCGCCGATCCGCCAGCCGGTGGGTGCCTCGGCCAGCGTGATCGTGCCGTCGCCCGCCCGCGCGCCCTCGGCCAGCGGACCGAAGCCGGTCTTCTCGGCCCCGTGGATCACGGTCTTGCCGTGCAGCAGCGCGCCGCGCCCGATCAGCGCCGGATCGGTGTCGCGGCTGACCGGGCCATCATCGGCGAAGAGGATCGAGGCCGTGACCCCGGCCTCGACCGGCTCGGCCGCGGTGCCGATCTCCAGCAGCCCCGTCTTCGCCGTGACCAGCGTGTCGACGCGGAGCTGGGTGGCGACATCGGTGGCGAAGCTGAGCGTGCCGTCGACGCGCACCGTCTCCATCATCGGCGCCAGCACCGCATCGACGGTCACGCTGAGCCCCTCGGGGATCTGCACCCGCGCGCCCTCGGGCGGGACGGTGCCGCCGGCCCAGGTGGCCGGATCGCTCCAGGCGCCCGACTGCACCGCGGTGTGGGTTACGTCCTCCAGCCGGACGAGCTGCATCGACGGCATCGCCCCGTCGTTTCCGTGTCCCGACATCGTCTCCATCGCAGGTCCCTCCGCGTCCCTGGTTCACGTCGATGCGTGGCGGGATACGGGGGCCAACCTGACGAGAGGCTGACGGTCGCGCGTCAGGCGGCGGGCGCGGGCTTTGCCATGCGGCGACGGCTGCGCAGGAGGAAGCGGCAGAGCGGCGGCACGACGATCAGCGTCAGCGGCGAGGCCACCGCGAGCCCGCCGATCATGACCGTCGCCATCGGCTCGAACAGCGCACCGCCGGAGATCGCCATCGGCATGAGCCCGAAGATCGTGGTCAGCGACGTCAGCATGATCGGCGTCGCGCGCGCCTGGGCGGCGAGGACGATCGCCTCGTCCAGGGGCGCGCTCTCCCACTCGAGGTCGATCTGGTTGATCAGCACGATCGCGTTGTTGATGATGATGCCCATCAGCGACATGAGGCCGAGCAGCGCGAAGAACGACATCGGCTGACCCGTCGCGATCATCGTGTAGGGCGCGCCGATCACGATCAGCGGGATCGTCAGGAACGTCGCGACCGAGCGGCGGACCGAGTTGAACTGGAACACCAGCGCCGCCAGCATGACGCCGAGCGCATAGGGCAGGTTGGCGCCCATCTGGCCGTTGACGCTGGCGCTGTCCTCCAGCTCGCCGCCGATATGGACGCGATACCCGGGACCGAGGTCGAGACCGTCGAGCGTCGGCTGCAGCGCCGCCAGCGTGTCCTGGGCGCTCAATGCCGCGCTCTTGCCCGAGATGATGATCTGGCGGACCTGGTTCTCGCGCCGGATCTCGGAGTAGTCGAGGGTCGGGCGGAAACTTGCCAACTGGTCGACCGCGATCAGCTGGCCCTGCGCCGTGATCGAGAGGTTGGCGAGATCCTCGATGCTGTCGCGGCTGCCCTCGCTGGCGCGCAGCACGATGGGGATCTGGTCGTCGCCCTCGCGGAAGGTCGAGTACTGGGTGCCGGAGAAGTAGGCGTCCATCACCTCGGAGACGTCGCGCGAGGTCACCTCGAACTCCCGCGCCTTGTCCTGCGCGATGTCGACCACGACCTTGAGCACCTTGTTGCCCCAGTCGCTCTCGTTCTTGACCACCGCCGGCAGCGTGTCGAAGGCCGCCTCGACCTTCGCGGCGGCGGCCAGCAGCACCTCGGCATCGGGTCCCGAGATCTCGACATCGACGATGCCGCTCTCCGAACCGCCCTGCGGCAGGCGGGTGACGCGGAAGCGCGCCTCGGGGAACTGCTCGATGAAGGCGCGGCGGGCGCGCTCGGTCATCGTCTCGGCCGCCTCGAGGCTTGCGACATTGACCTGGAAGAAGGCGCTGGCCGGGTCGGGATCGGCGGGGTTGAGGCCGAGGTTGAAGCGCGGGCCGCCGTCGCCGACATAGACCGTGCTGTTGACGACCTCCGGATTGGTCGTCTCGTCGGCCAGCCAGTCCTGCACCCGCAGCGCCATCCGCTCGGTCTCCGAGATCGCGGCGTCCTTGGGCAGGTCCATGTAGATCAGGAAGTCCGCCCGCTCGCTGAACGGGAACATCTCGGGCTTGAGCACCGAGAACTGCGTCGCGCTGAACGCCACCGCCCCGAAGGTCAGCGCCGTCAGCGGCAGGCCGAAGGGCAGAAGACGGCGCACCAGCCAGCCATAGCCCCGTATCGCCGAACCCGGCCCCCGCCCCGCGTTCCGGCTCCGCCTCAGCAGCTTGGCCGACAGGAACGGCAGGACGTAGAGCGCGGTCAGCCACGATCCCAGCAGCATCGAGGCCACCACCGCGCCCAGCGAGAACGAGAACTCGCCCTCGGTCCCGTCGATCAGCAGCATCGGGATGAAGGCCGAGATCGTGGTGATCGAGGCCACGCCGAGCGGCACCAGGAACTGCGTGCCGGCCGAGCGGGCGGCCTCATCGGGCTCCATGCCCGCATCGATCCGGTTCGAGATGTCCTCGACCACCACCAGCCCGTTGTCGACCAGAAGGCCCAGCGAGATGATCACGGCCGCGATCGACACCTGCTCGACATCGATCCCGACGAAACCCATCGAGGCCAGCGCGAAGCAGATGGTGAAGGGCACGATGCAGGCGATCACCAGCGCCGCGCGGAAGCCGAGGAAGAGCAGCATCACCAGGAAGACGATGCCGAAGGTCTGGCCGACATTCTCCAGCGCCCCGTTCACCGCGCCCGAGACATTGGTCTCCTGGAAGGTCGAAACGTTGAGCGCGATGCCGATGGGCTGGCTGTTCTCGAAGTCGGTCAGCGCCTGCCTGAGCCGTCCGCCCAGGTCCTGGATATCGGTGTCGGGCGACATCTCGACGGCGACCACGACGGCGGGCCGGCCGTCGAAGAAGACCGGCGTCTCCCTGGGATCGACATAGCCGCGGCGCACGTCGATCAGGTCGGCGAGGCGGACATAGCCCGAGAGCCCGTCGACCTGGGTCAGCACGCCGCGGATCTCGTCGATGCTCTGCAGGTCGCCGTTGGCCTCAAGCACGATCTGCGTGCCGCCCGCGTCGATCTCGCCCGCCGGCAGGATCACGTTCTGCGCCTGCAAGTCGTCGAGCAGCTGCTGCAGCTGCACGCCCACCGCCGCCAGCTTGCGGATATCGACCTCCAGCCAGACGCGCTGGTCCTGCACGCCGTAGAAGGTCGCCTTGGTGATCCCGTCGACGCGGAACAGCGCCGTGCGCAGGTCCTCGGCCACGTTCTCGATCTCGGCCAGCGAGAAGCCGTCGCCCGTGATCGCCACCGTCGCGATCGAGACGTCGCCGTAATCGGTGTTCACGACCGGATCCGAGGTGCCCTCCGGCAGGTCGTGGACCACGTCCTGCATCTTGTTGCGCAGGTCCTCCCAGGCGGCGTCGATCCCGGCGCCGGCGACGCGGTCGTAGAGATGGACGTAGATCAGCGCCTGCCCGTTGGTGACGATGGTCTCGATATCCTCGACTTCGCCGATCTCGCGGATCTTGCGCTCCATCGGGATCGCGATCAGGTCCTCGACGCGCTGCGGCGCCATGCCGTCGAACTGCGCTGCCACCACCGCCGTGCGGATCGTGATCTCGGGGTCCTCGCGCTTGGGGATGCCGAGATAGGACGTGATCCCCATCGCCAGCATCATCAGCATCATCAGCGCGGTAAAGCGGGTCTTCTCCAGCCCGAAGCGGGTGAGAAAGTCCATCAGCCGGCCTCACGGTCGGGCAGGAGTTTCACTTCCATCCCCTCGCGCAGGAACGTGACGCCCTTGGTCGCCACCCGCTCGCCGACCTCCAGCCCGTCGATCACCAGAAACTGGTTGCCCCGGATGCCCGCCATCGTGATCACGCGGCGCGTCACGGTGCTGGTGTCGGGATCGAAGACGAAGACCTCGAGGTCGATGATCGCGTTCGGCCCCGCATCCTCGGGCACGGCGATATCGGGGATCGCGGCCGAGATCGGGATCAGGTGGCCCACCGCCGTCGGCAGCGCGAACTCGAACGTCACCTCGACCGCCATGCCGGCCTTGATGAGGGGCGTGATCTCCTGGAGCTGCACGACAACCGGGAAGGACGACACCGTACCCGCCCGCTCGCCGAGCTCGCTGACCACCGCCTTCAGCACCACGCTGGGGTCGTCGGCCAGCCGGACGGTGGCGGGGGTGCCGACGACCAGCCGTTCGATCACGTCGAAGCTGACCGAGAACGCCACCTCGTAGTCGGTCTGCTCATAGACCGTCAGGACCGTCTGGCCCGAGGAGACGGTGGCGAAGCTGTCGGCCTCGACCGTGTCCACGATCCCGTCGAAGGGCGCGAACAGCCGGCTGTCCTCCAGGTCCTCCTCGGCGGCGGCCAGGTCCTTCTCGGCCTGGGTCAGCTGGGCGCGGCGCTGGCTGACCACGGTGCGGTCCTCGTCGCGCGTCACGCGCGTACCGGCGCCCCGTTCGAGCAGCTGCTGCGAGCGCGCGAGGTCCTCCTCGGCCTGTTTCAGCGTCGCCTGCGCCTCCTCGACCGAGGCCTGGCGGTTCTCGATCGTGGTCTGGAACTGCTCGACCTCCAGCGCCGCCAGCAGCTGGCCCTCGCGCACCCGCTGGCCGACATCCAGCGAAAGACGGCCGAGCCGCCCGCCCACCTCGAAGGACAACAGGTTGACCTCGCCCGGCTCCAGCACGCTCGGATAGCGACGGACAGTGGTCTGCTCGACCGCCTCGACGACCGTGGTGACCAGGCCGCGGATCGGCGGCGGTGCGGGGGGCGCGTCCTCCGGGTAGCAGCCGGCCAGGAGAAGCACCGCCATCAGCGGTGGGAGCGCCCGTAATCGCGTCATCGACTGCCGTCCGTTCATTCACGCCTAGGGCACGCCTAGGGCACGCCTAGGCCACGCCTCGGCCACGTCTCGGGGGGTTTGCCGTTGCGACGCCCCCCGCGGGTCGACAACCTACAGGCGCACGCGTGAGCGATACAGGACCAACATGACTCAAGACAGGACGATTCGCGCCAGGACGAGGGGGCAGGCGCACCATGTCTGTGTCGCGACCACGACGGTCGCCTTCGCGCTGTCGCGGGGCATGACGATGACCGAGATCGAGGCGGTCACCGGCCTCGACGCCACGACCCTCGGCGACCCCGAGGGGCGGCTGCCAGACGACATCCCCCATCGCCTCTGGAACGCGCTGGGCGCCGCCGAACCCGGCCTCGCCATCGGTCTGGAGGCGGCACGGTCGGCCCATTTCTCCGCGCTCGGCGGGCTGATGCACGGCGCGCAATACGCCGCCACCCTGCGCGACGCCCTCGCCTTTCTGGTGCGTAACCGCGCCTTCCTTGCCGACCGGCTGGAGCTGACGCTGGTCGAGGGCGATGACGAGACGATGGTCGTGGCCCATCACCCCAACGACGTGATCGACGCGGGGCGCGTGGCCGAGGTCGGCTCGGCCCTGGTCACGCGGCTGGTGCGCGAGATCCTGGGCGTGCGCATGCCGCTCCGCCGCGTCGAGCTGCCCTTCCCGCCCTGCGGGCCGAGCGGCGCCTATCGCGACTTCTTCCGCTGCGAGGTCCGGTTCGAAGCGCCGCGCATGGCGCTGGTCTTCCCAACCGCGGTGATGGCCAGCCCGGTGCGCACCGCCGACCCGACGCTCTTCGCCTTCGTCGAACGGCATTTCGAGATCATGCTGGCGCGCCTGGCGGGGCCGGACGAGCCGCCCGATCTGGCACGGCTGCGTGCGGCGATCGCCGAGGCGGCGGCGGCCGGTGACTACCGCGCACGGGCGGCGGCGGTTCGGGCGCGGCTCAGCCTGCGTAGCGCGCAGCGGCTGGCCGGCGCGCACGGGCTGACGCTCCAGGCCATGATCACCGAGGCGCGACGCTCGACGGCCGAGGCGCTGCTGAGCGACCCGTCCGTACCGATTGCCACCGTGGCCTTGCTGCTCGGCTTCTCCGACGAACGGTCGTTCCGCCGCGCGTTCAAGCGCTGGACCGGCAGCGCGCCGTCGAACTTCCGGCGCCGGCACGGGGCGAACGGCTAGAGCACTTCGCGACCTCTTGGAAAGGCCGGCGGGGGATTGCCACGCGAGCGCCGCTGTGAGCCGCCGTGGAGGCTGGTGAGGAGGCCAGCCTCCATCACCCGACCTCTCTCCCTCGATCTCAGGCGGCGCGCCATCGACGCGATCAACGTCGGTCCGAGCTGCCGGGAAGCCGCGGCCCGGTTCGGCATCGCGCCCTCGGCGGCAGTGAAGTGGCACCGGCTCTGGCCGGAGACGGGCCCTGTCGCCCCGCGGCCGATGGGCGGCGACAAATGCCGAGGGCGGATCGAGGCCCTCGGAGCGGCGATCTTCGCGATGGTCGAGGAGGCCGTTCACATCACGCTGAGCGAGATCGCCGAACGGCTCGAGGCCGGGCACGGCGAGCGTTTCGCGCCGTCCACGGGGCACCGCCTCTTCCGCCGTCACGGCTGGACGTTCGAGAGAAGTCGGCCCATGCCGCCGAGCAGCAGCGCGCCGGCGTTGCCGCGGCCGGCGACGCCCGGTTCGAGGCACAGCCGGACCCGGACCCCGAGCGGCTGATCTTGATCGATCGTGAGGAGGAGCAGAAGTCGATCCGGTGGATCGGTTTTCCGACGAACGGGCTGAACACCAGGATGACGCGGCTTCGCGGACGCGCGCCCCGCGGCGAGCGGCTGCGCTCGCCAGTCCCGCATGGCCACTGGCGCACCACGACCTTCGTGGCCGGGCTCAGGCTCTCGGGGATCGTCGCGCCGATGGTGACCGACGGCCCGGTCAACGGCACGATCTTCCTCGCCTTTGGCCGGAGGGTGCTCGTGCCGGTGCTGCGCCCCGGCGATGTGGTCGTCGTGGGCAACCTTGGCAGCCACAAGGGTGTGGCCGTGCCCAAAGCCATCTAGGCAGCCGACGCCGAACGCCGCTTCCTGC
>JBCBPG010000155.1:0-7985 GCA_039820865.1 Pseudomonadota bacterium | reverse complement strand
GTTGGCGATGACGGCTGATGCGATCGGTCAGCGGCGGTGGCTCAGCGGCGGGGGTCAGCAGCAGGGGCTCAGCGGCGGGGGCAGAGCACCATGATGTTCCACGGCATGGTCGTGCGCAGAACCGCGACACCCAGGATCAGGAAACCGCTCGCCAGCCAGGCAAGCAGGATCGACGTGAAGGTCGACAGCCCGAAGCCGACGAGAGCGAGGGCGAGCACGCAGGCAAGCGCAAGGCCGATAACGACGCTGACCATGCTGCGCGATTCCTTCAATCGGGGCGCCCGCACCCTGAGCCTATCGGAAAACCAGGCATGATCCGAGGACATTGGAGCGAGATACAGTGAAGGCATGAGATGTTCCCAATGCACGGTTGCGCTTCGTCCTTAACAGTGTTGATCTCCCATCGAACGATGGCGGAGTGGGTTCGGTTCCATGGTGAAAATGTGGGTAGCTGGCGCAGTCCTTTGCGCAGCACTGGTTGCTGCGCCCGACGAGGGCGTTGCGCAGAACCGGGAGCCCGAGGTCACTCAGGCCGAGGCCGAGGAGGCCGCGCGTTCTGTAGCGCGCTTCTGCAAGATACTGGTACAGCGCATGGAAGACCTGATCGACGACCAGTGGGCGACCCAGGATCTGGGTGACCTGGCCTCGGTCTGGCAGTCGCTGGCCTGCCACGAGGTCTTCGGCGTCGACGAGCGCGTGCGCTGGCTCGTGCGCTGAGGGCGGCCCGCGTCAATGCGCCGCGGGACTTCACACGGTCAGGCGAGGGGCAGGGCGCTCACGCCAGCCCCCGCCGGCCCGGGTCGGGACCGTCTCAGAACAGTCGCTCGGTCACCCGGATCATGTCGCCCGGCTGGATCATGGCGTCCAGCTCGACGGCCCGCGCCTCGCGCGTCGTGTCGGTGCCGCGGATGATCTCGATGTCGTCCTCGTCGGCGCGATAGGTGAAGCCGCCGGCCCGCGCGATCGCCCCCATCACGGTCATCCCCGCCTCGTAGGGGAAGCTGCCGGGGTTGCGCACCTCGCCGAGGATGAAGAACGGGCTGAAGCTGAGCACCTCGACCGTCACCCGCGGATTGACGAGGTAGCCGTCGGCATAGAGCGCGGCGATGTGCATCTCGAGCTCGCGCGCCGTCTTGCCCCTGACCGCGACCGTCCCGATGAGGCCCATGGGGATCGCCCCCTGGCCGTCGACGCGGAACTGGCCCGAGAGATCGGCCTCGCCAAAGACCGTGACGCGGAGCTGGTCACCGACGCTCAGCGCATAGGCGTCCTGTGCCCGGGCATCCGTCGTCGCCAGTCCCGCGACGAGACAGACCATCACGATAGCAAGCCGGCGCAGCCATGCGCCGATACCGTCAGAACCCATAATTCACCCCCACCAACGCCAGATGCTTGGTAAAGTCCTGTCCCTCGAAGTTCGACGTACGAGTACCATACTCGTAGCCGATGCTTAAGGAAGCACGACGGGTGATCAAACGTTCGAGGCCGACCCTTCCGGCGAAGAAATTGTCGGTGCGGCCCAGTCCTTCGAACTGCGACTGCTCATAGGTGAAGCGGGCGACGCCGTCCAGGTCGCGCAGGATCTCGTAGCGCGCCGTCAGCGAGACGTCGGTGTCGACGCGGTCGGCCGCGCCGTCGACATTGGTCGGGTTGATCGCCCGGCTGGCGGCGAGCGCGACGTTCAGGCCCTGGCGGGGCGACCAGTCGAGGCGGGTGTCCACGACCAGGTCGGTGGTGCTGTCGAAATCGGGGTTCTCGAACTCCTCGAAGGCGACGCCGACACCGATCGAGCCGAAGAGCAGCCGGCTCAGCCGCAGCCGGACGCCGCCACCGGCCCCGAACTTCTCGCTGTCGCGGTTGACGTCGTCGTCCTCGTCGAAGTCGACCTGCTCGTAGCCGCCGCGCACGAAGCCCTCGTAGCCCGGCGAGAAGCGGTAGCCGACCTCCATCGAGCCGCCGAAGATGTCGCGGTCGCGCGCGCTCTGATCGACGGGGCCGGTGTCCTGGAACACCTGCCGGTCGTAGAAGCCGCGCGGGCGCAGGCGGAAGTCGCCGACGCGGTACTCCGCCAGGACCGAGCCGCGGAAGCGGTCGCTCAGCACCGGGCCGGTCAGGTCGGTCTCGTCGGCCTCGTCTGTGCCGCGCCGCTCGGCAATGCGGTCATAGCTGCCGTCCAGCACGAAGCGGAAGTCGCGCGTGACGTCGATGACGCCCTGGGTCGAGACGCCGAACTCGGTCTGGTCGTCGTCGCTCGACTGCAGGAAGAAGCGCTGGTCGACATAGCCCTCGACCGAGACGCGGTGGCGCGAGAAGTCCGAGACGACGCTGAGATCGGCGCGCGGGTTGATGATGACGCTGTCGGTCTCGTCGGCGTTCTCGAAGAACACGTTGCTGTCGTAGATCGTGTCGAGGGAGGCGACCGGTCGGAAGATGAAGGCGCCCGCGCGGATGCCCGTGGGATCGCCGCGCCCCTGCTGCGCCAGCGCATCGGCCCCGAGGCCGCCGAGCAGGAAAAGCGTGATTGCCGACGCCACGGATGTCTGTCGCATTCTTCCACTCGTGCGCTGCCCGAGACGCGGTACCGCTCGCGGCTGTCGTGCCGTTTTTGGATAATGCCATCTCGACCTCAACAAAAAGCGGTCGATCCAGTATCTTAATGCACTGGACTGTGGGGATTCGGCACGCATCGGACGGGCCGGAGGTATCGCGGGGCATGGCCCCGCCGGGGAGTGCGTGATGCGCTGGTTGATCCTGCTCGTCGTCGGCATGATCGGCGCCGTTGGCGGCTATCTGGGGCTCGAATTCCGCCGCGATCTCAAGGAGAAGGCCTGGGCGATCGAGATGGCGCGCCAGGCTGCCGAGGCGGGCATCGGCGAGGCGTTCTGGCTCCAGGAGCGGATGGCGCTGGACCTGCTCGTCGTCACGCCGGAGATGGCGCCCGGCGAGCGCGAGTTCCGCGCGCGGGTCCAGTTCGACGACGAGCGGCGCGCGGTCTTCGGCCGGGCCGAGGCGACCTGCGAGGAGGACCTCGACCGCGGCTCGTGCTGGCGGATCACGGCGGTCGAGATCGACGGCGTGCCGGTGGCGGTGGGTGCCGCCAGGGTGGCCGGGATGTCGCTGCCCGCCGTGGTCAGCGGACCGGACACCGAGTGGACGACCGAGCCGACCGAGGATCTGCCGGTGCCCGAGGTCGGGGTCGTTGAGGCGCCGGAGAGCGAAGCCGAAGGCCCGGTCGAGGTCGTCGCGCCGGTGCCGCGGCGCCCGGAGGACGCGGGCGCGGCGGCGACGGCGGATGCCACCCCCGCGCCGATCGCGTCGACCCCCGCGCCGGAGGCAGACGACCGCGTCGCGCTCCGTGTCGAGGAGGCGGCGCAGGCCAGCACGGTCGATGCCGATCCGGCCGAGACCCCTGCGCCAGCGGCTGTTCTGGCGGCTGTCCCGGCGGCTGTTCCGGCGGGGCCCGCGACACATCAGGTGTCGAACTCCTTCGTCAATGCCCGCTCGGCGCCCGAGGTGGTCAACGGCAACGTCGTCGCGGTGCTGCGCGCCGAGACGCGCCTGCGCCTCACCGAACGCCAGGGCGCCTGGGGCCGTTTCGCGGTGGTGGAGACGCCGGGGGGCGAGACGCCACCGGTCGAGGAGGTCTGGATCGCGCTCCGCCTCACCGCAGAGCTCTGACGCCCGGCGGCGGGGGCGTCGGGCGCCAGAGCGGGTGGGCGCCAGCGGGTGGGCTCAGGCGCTCTCGCGCGTGGCGCAGAGGATCACCGGGGTGCCGAGCCAGCGGTCGAGGCCGAGCGCGGCGCAGCCGCCCTCGAGCTTCTGCGACAGCCCCGGCCGGTTCAGCTTGCGATGCACCACCATCGGCATCACGAACTGGCCGGTCATGCCCGACACGCCGAAGCCGCTGGTCCTGAACGCCTTTTCCAGCGCGCTCTTGGACTGGGTGGTGAAGCGGCGGGTGTTGCCCTCGATCTGCTTCTTGACCGCGAACATGATCGGCTGCAGCGCATTGGCCCCGCCCGCGACGGCGAAGTCGATGATCACGCCGTGGCGGGCGACGCGACAGCACTCGGCCACGAAGGCCTCCCAGTCGGGCACATGCGCCATCATGCGGAGCGCGCAGACGATGTCGACGCTCCGGTCGGGCAGCGGCAGGGCATCGAGCGGCCCCGTCACCGTCGCGACCGCGGGCGCCATCGCGCGCACCCGCGCGAGCCCCGGCTCGGCCGAGGCATGGACCGTCACCCGGTGCCCGGCCTCGGCCAGCGGTCCCGCGACCTGGGCATGGCCCCCGCCAACGTCCAGCACCGTGCCGCCCGGCCAGCGCGACGCGAAGCCGAGCACGGCCCCGGCCTGCACCTCAAGCATCCAGGCGCCGACGGGACCGGCGAAACGGGCGGCATAGCGCTCGGTCGCCGAGTGGAGATCGGGCGCGACGTCCTCGTCCGGCAGCGCCGCCACGGCCCCGCTCATGCCGCCGTCCTCGCCGGCGCCAGCAGGCCCTGCTCGCGATACCAGGCGGCGGTGCGCGCCAGTCCCTCGGGCAGCGGCACGCTGGGGCGGAAGTCGAGCAGCCGCTGCGCCTTCTCGATCGAGAAGGCCCGCGCCTTGGTGAAGAAGGCGACGCGCCGGCGATGCAGCGGCGGATCGATGCCGAGCGGGCGGCAGGCGAACTCGCAGAGCGTCGCGGCGGCCATCAGCGGCGCCACCGGCAGCCGGCCCCTCGGCGGCGAGACGCCGACACAGGCGGCCACGTCGCGCACCACCTCGTTCAGCGTGCTGTAGTGCTCGTCGCCGATCAGGAAGACCTCGCCGATCGCCTTCGGCCGCGTGCCCGCCAGCAGCAGCCCCTCAACCATGTCGTCGACATAGGTCATGTGGTAGGCGATCTCGCCCGAGCCGAACATCCGGAAGGTGCCGTTCTGCACCGTGCGGAAGAGCTTGAGAAAGCGCATGTCGCCGGGGCCGTAGATGCCGGTCGGACGGACGACCGAGACCGGCCGCCCTTCGGCCATCGCGGCCTGCGCGATCTCCTCGCCCGCGAGCTTGGAGCGCTGGTAGACGTCGCCGGGGTTGAAGGCGGTCTCCTCGTTCGCCGGGATCTCGGCCACGTCGCCATGCACGCCGCAGGTCGAGCACTGGACGATGCGTTTCACCCCGTGGCGCTCGGCGGCCGCCAGGACGTGGGAGACCGAGTCGCGGTTGACGCGGTAGTACTCGCTGTCCGGGTGGTTGGCCGTGCGGTAGAGCGCGGCGATGTGGAAGACATGGCTGACCCCGGCCGAGGCCGCGTCGACGGCGTCCGCCTCGCCCACGTCGCCCTCGACCAGTTCGGCACCCGCCTCGGCCAGCGCCTCTGCGGTGGCCGAGTTGCGGCTGCGCACCAGCGCCCGGACGGGCACGCCCTCGCGCAGCAGCCGCCGCGCGAGATGCCCGCCCGTGAAGCCAGTGGCGCCGGTGACGAGCGCCCGCTCGATCCCCGCCGTCGCCGACGGTCTCTCCGTGTTCTCGGCCATCGTCATGGCGCAACCCCCATCACCTACGCTGAACGCCTCGCTGCCAAAGTAATGCCACGATTGGCGGTCGTGCGTGCAGCCCTTATTGCGCCTGCACAGTGTTGGGACAGTGCCCTGCATCACAGCGGGCAAGCTGTTCCAGGGCGCGCCGGGCCAGGACAGGGGCTGTGGTGAACTTGACGCCCTCGACGGTGACGAGGCCCGAGGGACCGCCGGCCGTGCCATGATCGTGGAGCCGGTCGCGGTCGGCGAGCGCCGTCGGACCCGTGCCGTCGCCGGGCAGGAGGCCCGCCGGTGCGGCGATCACGTCCGTCGCGGTCAGCGACAGGGCCGGCAGGGCGACGTTCAGCGCGGCGAGGAAGGCGGCGATGTCGGCTTCGGTCGGCGCGGTTGCGGGCCCGGGCTGCGGCGCGACATACCAGGTGCCGGCGTAGAGACCCCGGGGATGCGGGCGCAGGAACAGCATCGGCCCGCGCCCCGGCACCTGGACCGAGACTGCGCCCTCCGCGGGCGGCGGACGGTCGAGCACCAGGTTGAAGCCGAGGACATGGTGGTCGGGCAGCGTCGCGGCGGGGTCGAGCCGGGCGGCGAGGCGCGGCGCCCAGGGTCCGGCCGCGTTGACGAGCGCGCCCGTCTCGAGCCGCGCGCGCCCCCGTGGGCCATCGACCACCAGGGCGGCGACGCGGGCGTCGCTGGTCTCGAGAGCGACGGCCTCGGTCTCCTCGCGGATCTCGACGCCCGCGGCGAGGGCCCTGGTCCGCATCGCCTCGGCCAGCGCGCCCGGGCTGCGTTCGACGGCCTCGTGCCAGAGCGCCGCGCCCTCGAGACCCTCGCGCGCGACCATGGGAAAGCGCTCGGCGGTCTCGACCGGGCCGATGACGCGGCCGGGGGGCAGGGCGGGGGCGCCGGCGGGCAGGGCGCGGTTGCGGTCGGCCGCCAGCACGCGCTCGACCGCGAAGGCCGCGCGGAAGGCCGAGGCGCGCTTCATGCCCCGACCATACAGCGGCATCAGGAAGGGCTCGACCGCGACGGCCTCGGGGAAGGCCGCGACCAGGTGGCGCCGCGCGACGACCGAGCGGCGCAGGCGCGGGATGTCCAGCGTCTGCAGGTAGCGCAGGCCCCCGTGCAGGATCCCGAACCAGGCGGCGCTGGTCGCCGAAGCGAGCCGCCCGCGTTCGACGACACAGGGGGCAAGGCCCCGCTCGGCCGCCTCCAGCGCGGTGGCCAGGCCCTGGATGCCGCCGCCGATGACCACCAGCCGTCTCCCGGGCGCCTCGGCGCGGCTCTGTCGCTCTCGTGCCATGACCGGTTGATAGGGGGGGGGCTGCGGCGGCACAACACGGGCGCTGCTGCAGCGCGGCAAGATGCCCGGATCCGGGACCGCGGCGGGGCAGGGGAACAGGACGGGAGAGGCCATGACGAGCGACGGAACCGCGGGCGGCTGGCTGATCGACGCCCATGTCCACCTGCATGCCGGCGTGGCGGCGGGCGATCTGCTCGATCATGCGGCGCGGGGGATGGCGGGCGAGGCGGCGCGGGCGGGGCTCGCACCCTCGGCCGGCATGCTGATGCTGACCGAGAGCGCCGGTGTCGAGAGCCTCGATGCCTTCCGTGCGGCCGAGGGCTGGACGGTCGAGCCGACCGGCGAGGCTGTCAGCCTGGCCGCGCGGCGGGACGGCTGTCTGCCGGTCTTCGTGGTCGCCGGGCGCCAGATCGTGACGGCCGACGGGCTGGAGGTCCACGCGCTCGGCACGCTTGCGCAGATCGCCGATGGGCAGGCCATGGCGGCGACGCTGGCGGCAGTGCGCGGGGCCGGCGCGGTGGCGGTGCTGCCCTGGGGTGTCGGCAAGTGGCTGGGGCGGCGGGGCGCGATCGTGACGGCGCTGGCGGCGGATGTCGCGGCCGAGCCCGGGCTCTGTCTCGCCGACAGCGGCGTGCGGGCCTGGCCTCTGGCGCGCCCGTCGCAGCTGGCGGCGGCCGAGGTGGCGGGGCGCAGCGTGCTCGCCGGCTCCGATCCCCTGCCGCTCGCGGGCGAGGTGTCGCGGGTGGGGCGCTACGGCGTCGTCGCCCCGGCGCTGGATCCGGCGGCGCCTCTCGCCGCCTTCCGCAACTGGCTGTCCGGCGGGCAGCGGCCGGCCGTCTACGGCCGCCTCGAGCGGACGGACCGTTTCCTGCGCCACCAGCTGGCGATGCAGCTCGCCAAGAGGCTCCAGTCCAGGCGCTAGAGCATTTTCCAGCCAGACTTCCTCAGTCTGGCTGGAAAATGCGGCAAACAAAACAACCTGGAGCGCGAGACCTGACGCAGTCAGGTCGGCAAGCGCTCTAGAACGCGCTCCGGCCGTCGGCGTTCGGGCGTCGCCCCCACCCGTGACAGGATATGCCCGAATCGCTGAACCGGCGGCTAACCCGCGCGCGCCCGTTGCGCCGCTGCACCGACCGCCGTTCGGGGAATTGTCACCATTTGACGTC
>JBCBPG010000154.1:0-7995 GCA_039820865.1 Pseudomonadota bacterium | reverse complement strand
CGGCACGCAGGACAGCACATCACCTCAAACAGGTCATGCGTTCTGGCGCCCGCATGGATCGAGCGCGCGCCTGCATGATCGACAGGGATCACGGGGCCCCCGATGCCGCGGACCGTCACACGCTGCCGAGCAGCGGCGGGATGGTGCCATGTGGCGGCACTCGCTGATCGTCACGGCGGGGGCCGTTCACGAATAGGGGTCGAGCGCGTCGCGGAGCGCGTCGCCGATGAAGCTGAACGCCAGCACCGCGATGATCACCGGGACCATCGGGATGAGCAGCCAGGGGTAGAGCTCGACCGCCGAGAGGTTGCGCGCGTCCTCGAGCATCATGCCCCAGGACACCGCCGGCGGCCGCAGCCCCAGCCCCAGGAACGACAGCGCCGTCTCGCCCAGGATCATCGCCGGGATCGAGAGCGAGGCCGACGCGATCAGGTGGCTCATGAAGTTCGGCGTCATGTGCCGCAGGATGATGCGCCCGGGGCTCGCCCCCATCAGCTCGGCCGCCTTGACGTATTCCTCTTCGCGCAGCGCCAGGAACTTCGAGCGGACCGCGCGCGCCAGCCCCGGCCAGTCGAGCAGGCCGAGGATGATCGAGATCATGAAGAACACCGACAGCGGCGACCAGTTCACCGGCACCGCCGCCGAGAGCGCGAGCCAGATCGGCAGCTCCGGCAGCGAGCGGAAGATCTCGATCGCGCGGCTGACCGAGGCGTCGATGATGCCGCCGAAATAGCCTGCCATGCCGCCGAGCAGCAGGCCCACGGCAAAGGACAGCGCCACGCCGATCAGCCCCACCGTCAGCGACAGGCGCGCGCCGAAGATGATGCGGCTGAGGATGTCGCGGCCGAGGCGGTCGGAGCCGAGGAGGAACAGGTTGCCGTCCTCGGGCGGGCAGATGAGGCGGAAACTGCCCCCTGTCGCCGCCAGCAGCGGGTTGATCATCAGCCCACGCTCATAGGGCGCACCACAGGAGGTCAGCACCGGCACCGGCAGCGGGCGCGACCAGTCGGTCTCGGCGCGGACCAGCCCCGTCTCGACATCGTAGACCGTCGCCGTCGGATAGGTGTGCAGGCCGACATACGACCCCTCGTGGAACAGGTAGAGGCCCTGGGGCGGCGCGTAGATCGCGTCCTCGTTGATCTGGTTCGGCAGGTAGGGCGAGAGCACCTCGACGAAGGGCAGCGCGAGATAGACCGCCGCCATCAGCAGGAAGCAGACATACCCCACCCGGTGGCGGCGGAAGCGGCGCCAGATCAGCACCCGCGTCGGCACGTCACCGTCGTCCAGCGCCGGGCGGCGCAGGTCGGCGCCAGCGTCATGGCCGTCATCGGGTGCGACCCAGTGCTCGTCGGGATCATAGCGGCCGGGCCGACCCGCGCCCTCGGTGATGCTCATCGCCTGGTCCTCAGCGTGACGCACCGCCCATCCGGATCCGCGGATCCAGAAGCGCGAGCAGGATGTCGGAGATCAGCATGCCGATCAGGGTCAGTGCCGAGACGAAGAGCAGGATGAAGCCCGACATGAAGATGTCCTGGCTCTTCAGGCTCTGCAGCAGGATCGGGCCCAGCGTCGGCAGGCTCATGACCACCGAGATCATGACCGAGCCGGAGACGAGCTGCGGCGCCAGGTTGCCGATATCGGCGACGAAGGGGTTCAGCGCCATGCGCAGCGGATAGCGCACGATCCGCGTCGCCGCCGGCACGCCGCGCGCCTGCGCGGTCTCGACATAGGGTTTGCGCAGCTCGTCCATCAGGTTGGCGCGCAGCCGGCGCATGATCGCGGCGGTGGCCGAGGTCCCGATCACGATGGTCGGCACGATCAGGTGGGTGACGATCGAGACGAACTTGTCCCAGCTCATCGGCTGGCCCTCGTACTGGCGGTCCATCAGCCCGCCCACGGGGATGTCGAAGAACTGTGCCCCGTAGAACAGCATGATCAGCGCGAGCAGGAAGTTCGGCGTGGCGAGGCCGATATAGCCGACGAAGCTGGCGATGTAGTCGATCGCGCTGTTGGCCTTGACCGCCGCGATGGTGCCGAGCGGGAGGGCCACGGCATAGACGAAGACGAGCGCGGCGAAGTTGACGAGCGCGGTGAGGCCGGCAAGCTCGCCCACCACCTCGGCCACGGGGCGCTCCAGCTCGAACGACCAGCCGAGATTGCCCTGGAGGAGACCGTCGAACCCGTCGGGACCGGGGGCGAGGCCGACCCAGATCAGGTACTGCTGCCAGAGGGGCTTGTCGAGCGAGTACTGCGCCATCAGCGCGCGCGCCTTCTCGACCCCCGCGCTCTCGCCCGAGGACTGGAGCTCCGCGATCTGGTTCGAGATGTAGTTGCCCGGCGGCAGGTTGATGATGATGAACACCAGCAGCGAGATCGCCGCCAGCGTCAGCAGCATCGTGACGAAACGCCGGGCGAGGTAGCGGATCACGGCCGGGCGTCCGCCGTGCGGGTGGCGCCTCCGGCGCCGGAGCCGCCTGCGGCGCGCCTGGGGGTGCCGGAGGCGCCGGCGTCAGCCGGCTCCGCAGGCGCCCCGGCCGCATCCGCGTCGTCGAACCAGAACTCGTCGATGCGGTGGACGCCGAGCTGCGCGCCCGGCTCCCAGGCATAGAGCCCGTCCTCGGGCACGTTCCTGAGCCGGGCGTCCGAGACGATCGGCATCGGCGCGCGCGAGACGGTGCCGATCGCGTAGATCTGCTCGGCATGGATCTCCAGCATCTCGCGCCAGGCGGCGGCACGACCCTCGCGCGTGGGCGAGGCGAGCCAGTCGGCGTAGAGTTCCATGAGCCGCTTGGCACCGGGCAGGTCGGGCGCCTCGCCCGCCTCGCCCCTCGTCTCGTAGTACTGGCCCCATTTCGGCCAGCAGAACGACGCCTGGGCGACGGGCGCCAGCTCGTCGGGCAGCGCGTCGGGCGTGGGGATGCCGTTGTTCCACCCCCACCAGGAGACCATCATCGACAGGCCGGCAAAGGCGCGGTTGCGCAGGATGTCGCGGTCGAGCGACTTGATCAGGAGCCGCACGCCCGCGCGCTCCCAGGTCGCGGCGATGATCTCCAGCGCGTCCTGCTCCTCGATCCGCTCGCCCGCGGTCTCGATCACGATCTCCATGGGCCGACCGTCGGGCAGGAGGCGGATGCCCGCGCCGTTGCGCGCGGTCAGGCCCATCTCGTCGAGCAGCCGGTTCGCCTCGTCCAGGTCGAAGCGGGCATAGGCGGTGGCCTTGGCCTCGTCGAAGAACGGGCTCTCCTCCAGCGCGGCGACGGCACGCTCCCTGGCGAGGCCGAAATAGAGCACCTTGTTGATGGCCTTGCGGCTGATCGCGAGGCTCATCGCGCGGCGGAACCGCACGTCGCGGAAGACGGCGCGCCATTCGGGATCGGCATAGGTGAGGTTGGGGTAGAGCGCGATCTCGCTGGCCGCGCCCGAATGCCAGAGCGAGGTCCGGTAACCGCCCTCGCGCGCGCCCTGCTTCAGCACCGGCGCTTCGGAGAAGCTGAGGCCGCGCGACTGAAGGCCCGCCTCGCCCAGCGTCGCCTTGGCCGCGACCAGGCCCGCGGCGGTGATCTCCATCTCGACGGTGTCGACGTAAGGCAGCTGCCGGCCGTCGGCGTCGACGCGGTGGTAGAAGGGGTTGCGCTTGAGGTCGTAGCGCTGGCTGTTCTTGGCCGAGACGTTGATCCAGGGCTGGAGCACCGGCAGGTCCGGGTTGTCGAAGCGGTAGAGGTTGTCGCGCCGGTTATGCAGCGCCGCCCAGTTGCGCGCCTTGGCCTCCTCGGCCCTGTTCGCCAGAACCTCGGCATCGGCATAGTCGGCGTGGAACTGCTTCATGTAATGCGCAGGGCGGTAGATGTAGACCGGCCGCGCCTGGGCCAGCGCCGGCAGGAAGCGGGGGTTGGGCCTGGGCCAGGTGAAGCGGACGGTGTGCGCGTCGATCACCTCGAAGACCGGCAGCTTGCCGCCGGCCATCAGCTCGATCGGCGGGCCGGTGGGCGAGAGATCCGCGTTCATCGCCACATCCTCCCACCAGTAGCGGAAGTCCTCGGCGGTGAAGGGGTGGCCGTCGGACCAGCGGTGGCCGGGGCGCAGGTGCAGCGTGATCGACCGGCCGTCGGCGCTCTGCTCGACATCGCGCAGGATGTCGGGCGTCAGCGTGTAGGTGTGGTCATAGCCGACAAGCCGGCTGTAGCCCCAGGCCGCCATGTAGCGGACGTCCTTGGCGCGGCTGACGAAGGTGGTCAGCGTGCCGCCGTGCCGGCCCGGCGTGCGGCCGCGGGCCTCGAGGTCGACGACCAGCGGCGTCGCGGGCACGCGCTCGGCCACCGGCGGCAGGTCGCCCCGGGCGACGGCGGCGGCGAGCGAGGGTGTCTCGACATAGGCGCCAGGCGCCGGCGTCTCGGCCCAGGCGGCGGTCGAGAGCATCGCCGCGGCAAGCGCCAGGGCGAGGGGGCGAAGTCGGATCATGCGGCTCTCCTGACGGCGTGGCCGGGGGCGATGGTGACCAGGTCGGGGGCGGCGTCGCCGGCATAGCCGTAGGGCTCAGGCCAGGCCTCGGGCTCGCCCGCACCCGCGGCGACCAGCTTGAGGTTCAGACGCTCCTCGGCCGCGGGGTCGGGCGAGGCGGCGATCAGCGCGCGGGTATAGGGGTGCTGGGGGTCGTGGAAGATCGCCTCGGCCGGCCCCTGCTCGACCACCCTGCCCCGGCGCATCACCATCACCCGGTCGGCGATGGCGGCGACGACGGCCAGGTCGTGGCTGATGAACAGGTAAGTGAGCCCCAGCTCGCGCTTCAGCTCGGCCAGGAGCTCCAGCACGTCGGCCTGCACGCTCACATCCAGCGCCGAGGTCGGCTCGTCCAGCACCAGCAGTTCCGGCTCCAGCGCCAGCGATCGGGCGATGGCGATGCGCTGGCGCTGACCGCCAGAAAAGGCGTGCGGAAAGCGGCCCAGCGCCTCGCGGCCCAGCCCGACGCGCTCCATCAGCCCGGCGGCCTTCTCGAAGCGCGCCGTCCGGTCGCCGATGCCGTGCACGGCCATCGGCTCGGTCACGATGTCGGCCACCGACATGCGGGGGCTCAGCGCGCCGAAGGGGTCCTGGAACACCATCTGCGCCTGGCGACGGAAGGCGCAGAGCGCGCGGGCATCCATGCCCGCCACGTCCTCATCCGCCCCCCCGCGCGGGCAGAAGGTGATCGTCGCGCCCGGATCGGGCGGGATCGCGCGCAGGATCAGCTTGGCGACGGTCGACTTGCCCGATCCGCTCTCGCCCACCACGGCGACGGTCTCGCCCCGTGCCAGGTCCAGCGCGAAGCCGTCGACCGCGCGCACCGCCGGCCCCGGCTTGCCAAAGCCGCGCGAGCGCCCCTCGAAGGTCTTGCAGAGCCCGTCGACGCGCAGGATGCAGTCGTTGCCCCGGTCGCGATGGGACGCGCATTTGTCGGGCACCTGCGGCGCGGCCTCGACCAGGCGTCGGGTATAGGCGTGGCGCGGGTTGGCCAGCACCGCGTGCACCGGCCCGCGCTCGACCAGCTCGCCCCGGCGCATCACTGCCACGCGGTCCGCGATGCTGGCGACGACGCCCAGATCGTGGGTGATCATGATCACCGAGAGCCCGCGCTCCTCGGCCAGCCTGCGGATCAGGTCCAGCACCACCGCCTGCGTGGTGACATCCAGCGCCGTCGTCGGCTCGTCCGCGATGATCAGCGAGGGGCTGGCGACCATCGCCATCGCGATCATCGCACGCTGGCGCAGCCCGCCCGAGAGCTCGAAGGGATAGGCGCGGAAGACCCGTTCCGGATCGGGACAGCCGACATCGGCCAGCGTGGCGATCGTGCGCGCCCGGGCGTCCGCCGCGCCCTCGCCATGCACCCGCAGCGTCTCGGCGATCTGGAAGCCGGTGGTATGCAGCGGCGAGAAGGCCGAGAGCGGTTCCTGGAAGATCATCGCGACATGGCGTCCGCGCAGGCGCCGCATCTCGGCCCGCGGCAGGCTGAGGAGATCGCGCCGCCCCTCGGGCAGCGCCATCCAGGCCCGCCCGCCATCGAGCTCAAGCGCGCCAGGCAGCAGCCCCATCAGGGCCTTGCCCGTCTGCGTCTTGCCCGAGCCCGATTCGCCCACCAGCGCCATCGTCTCGCCCGGCGCCAGGCTGAACGAAACGCCATCGACCACGCGCCGCCCCGTACCGACGACCCGGATCGACAGCTCCTCCACCGTAAGCAGCGCGTCGGTCATTGAACTCCCGTCGATTGCCGCGTGGAGTAAAGATATCACGGCTGCCGAAAGCAATGACCGAGTTAACGATCCGTCCCCCCATTGCGGTCGGCGGGGATCGGGCCCGCGCGAGACGCTGCGCCGCGGCGCCCGGGACTTGGCGGCGCGCCATCCGCCATATCTTGGCAGAGCGAGGCGGCAGGTCGGGGAGAGCATGGCGGACGGACAGGGACTTGCGCTGCCCGAACCCTTTGCCGGCTGGTTCGCCGGGCGCGGCTGGCAGCCCCATCCCCACCAGCTGGAGATGCTGGCGGCCGAGGATCCGGCGACGCTGCTGATCGCGCCCACCGGCGCCGGCAAGACGCTGGCGGGCTTCCTGCCGAGCCTCGTTGACCTGGCGAACGGAAGCGACGGGGGGCTCCACACCCTCTACGTCTCGCCGCTGAAGGCGCTGGCGGCGGATATCCGGCGCAACCTCTCGACGCCGATCGCGGAGATGGGCCTCGCTCTCCGCGTCGAGGACCGCACCGGCGACACAAGGCAGTCCGACCGCGTGCGCCAGCGCCGCGACCCGCCCGACATCCTGCTGACCACGCCCGAGAGCCTGTCGCTCATGCTCTCCTGGACCGATGCGCCGCGGCTCTTCGCGACGCTGCGCCGGGTGGTGGTGGACGAGGTGCATGCGCTGGCCGGCACCAAGCGGGGCGACCAGCTCGCGCTCGGCCTCGCGCGGCTCGCCACCCTGGCGCCGGGGCTGCGGCTGTCGGCGCTGTCGGCCACCGTCGATGCGCCGGGCGAGATCGCGGACTGGCTGGCGCCGCCCGACGCGGACGGGGTCGTCGCCTGCCGGACGATCCACGCCGATCCCGGCCCCCCGCCCGACATCGCCGTGATGCGCGATGCGGGCGATCCGCCCTGGGCCGGGATGGGTGGACGCTATGCCGCACGCGCGATCCTCGACCGCATCGCCGCCCATCGCACCACCATCGTCTTCATCAACACCCGCGCCCAGGCCGAGCTCTTCTTCCAGGCGCTCTGGGCCGAGAATGCCGAGGCGCTGCCCGTCGCGCTCCACCACGGCTCCCTCGGCCTCGAGGCGCGCCACAAGGTCGAGGCGGCGATGGCCGCGGGCGCGCTTCGCGCCGTGGTCGCGACCTCCTCGCTCGATCTCGGCCTCGACTGGGGCGACGTGGACCTGGTGATCCAGGTCGGCGCGCCCAAGCAGGTCAAGAAGCTGGTCCAGCGCATCGGCCGCGCGAACCACACCTACGACGCGCCCTCCAAGGCGCTGATCGTGCCGGCCAACCGCATGGAGGTGATCGAGTGCCACGCGGCCCTCGACGCCATCGCCGACGGCTCGCTCGACGGCGACCGGCTGCCCGAGGGCGGGCTCGACGTGCTCTGCCAGCACCTCTGCCTCGTCGCCTGCGCGGGACCGTTCGGGGCCGACGCGCTCTTCGCCGAGATCCGCCGCGCCGGCCCCTACCGCGCGCTCACGCGGGCCGAGTTCGACCGCTGCCTCGATTTCTGTTCGACCGGCGGCTATGCGCTGCGCGCCTACGACCAGTGGAAGCGGCTGATGGAGGGCCCGCCCGGCACCTGGTCGCTGCGCGATCCGCGCACCGCCCAGCGGCTGCGCATGAACGTGGGCACCATCGTCCAGCCCGAGACGCTGAACGTGCGCATGGGCCGTCGCGGCGGCGGCGCCAAGATCGGCGAGGTCGAGGAGATGTTCGCGGCCTCCCTCCTGCCCGGCGACAGCTTTCTGATTGGCGGCAGGGTCGTCCGCTAT
>JBCBPG010000153.1:0-7997 GCA_039820865.1 Pseudomonadota bacterium | reverse complement strand
TTTGCCTGATCCACGCGCGCTTGGCAAGGCCGTACCCTGGCAGGCCCGTCTGCGATGAACCCTGGCATGAACCCTGGCATGCACCATGGCGGGCCCCCTCGCGAGGCTCAGGCTGCGCCGGGGCTGGCGATGTCGGCGGGGTCGGGGACATGCTGGAGAAGCGGCAGCAGGGCGGCCATCTCCGGGCCCCGGTCGCGTCCGGTGAGCGCGCGACGGAGCGGGCGGAACAGCGCGCCGCCCTTGCGGCCCGTCGCGGCCTTTACCGCGGCGGTCCAGCGGGCCCAGGTGGTGTCGTCCCAGGGGCGGGGCGGCAGGAGGGCGAGCGCCTCGGCGACGAAGGCGCGATCCTCCTCGGCGACAAGCGGCGTCGTGCCCTCGCGGGCGAGGCTGGCCCAGGCGGCGGCCTCGTCGAAGCGGTCGAGATTGGGGGCGACGGCAGCCCAGAAGGCCCCGGCCCCGGCGCCGGAGAGGCCGAGGGCGGCGAGGCGGGGGGCGACGGCCGCGACGGGGAGTGCGCGGAGGGTGCGCGCGGCGTGGAGGTCAAGCTCGGCGCGGTCGAAGCGGGTATCGGCGCGGCCGAAGCGGGCGAGGTCGAAGCCCGCGAGGACCTCGTCATGCGTGGTGGCCACCTCGACCGGGAGCGATGAGCCGAGGCGGGCGAGGAAGGCGACCAGCGCCACGGGCTCGATCCCGGCGTCGCGGAGCGTGCCGATCGAGAGGTCGCCGAGGCGCTTGGAAAAGGCCTGGCCGTCGGGCGCGGTCAGCAGCGAGTGGTGGCCGAAGACCGGCGGCGTGGCGCCGAGGGCGCGGAACAGCTGGCGCTGGGCGCCGGTGTTGGTGACGTGATCGGCGCCGCGGATGACATGGGTGATCCCGGTCTCGGCATCGTCGACGACCGAGGCGAGGGTGTAGAGCACCTGCCCGTCCGCGCGGATCAGCACGGGGTCGGAGACCGAGGCGGCATCGACCGACACGTGACCGCGGACGAGGTCGTTCCAGGCTTCCTCGGCGCGGTCGAGGAGGAAGCGGTGATGCGGCGTGCGGCCCTCCGCGCGGAGGCGGTCGCGCTCGGCCTCCGTCAGCGCGAGGGCGGCGCGGTCGTAGACGGGGGGCTGGCCGCGCATGCCCTGGGCGCGGCGGCGGAAGTCCAGTTCCTCCGGCGTCTCCCATGCGTCGTAGAGCCGCCCCGCGGCGCGGAGACGCCCGGCGGCGGCGTGGTAGCGCTCGAGGCGGTCGGACTGGCGGAACTCGCCGTCCCAGTGGAGGCCGAGCCAGTCGAGGTCGCGGCGGATCGCGTCGGCATGGGCCTCGGAGGAGCGTTCGGCGTCGGTGTCGTCGAGGCGGAGCAGGAAGCGCCCCCCGGCCTGTCGGGCGAGCGCCCAGTTGAGCACGGCCGAGCGGGCGTTGCCGACATGGAGCCGGCCGGTCGGCGAGGGGGCGAAGCGGGTGAGGACGGGCACGCCGTCGGCGCGCGCGCCATCCGCGGTGCGGCCGACGCCTTCGGCGGGCGGTGGGGTGGTCATGCTGTCGGGTTCCTCGCGGCGATCGGCAAGGGCTGTCCTGTCGCGTCGTGGCCCGGTGGAACTGCCCGGCTCAGGTCCCCTCGCGGGTCTGGTCGAGGGCGGGTTCGAATCGGCGGGCGGCGGCGAGGATCTCGGTGAAGTCGACGGGCGAGAACCAGTGCGTCAGCAGCAGGTCGACGTTCATCGAGGCGCGGTTCAGGCGAAACTCGCGCACCGTGCTCTCGGACCAGTCCGCGCGGCGCCGGGCCTCGGGCGTCAGGCGGACGCCGAAGGCGCGGCTGGCGAGGCCGGGCACGAAGCGGATGCCGCGGGTGACCACCTCGTAGCCCTCGATGTCGGACCAGGGCACGCGCACCAGCGAGAAGCCGCCGACGGGCATCGACATCCCCTCGGCATCGGCGACGAAGACGGGCGAGCGGCGGAAGAAGAGCGCCAGCGCGAAGGTGAGGAAATAGGCGGCGAAGCCGAGGCCGAAGATGATGGCGGCCCATTTCACCGAGCTCTCGGCCCAGCGGAACCAGTCGACGCCGATGAAGGCGAGCATGACGAAGGCGCTGAGCATCATCAGCACCGACGCCTTCCGGCGCGATGCCGGGTAGCTTACGCAATCAGGCCCGGTCATCGTCCCGCTCCAGCCCGCCAGTGAGGCGCGCCCCCTGCGGGCGCCTGCGAAGATTTATGCGGTTACAGGGCGGCTGTCATCCCGATGCAATGCGGCGGTTTCGCGATGGGGACTGCGGGTGACAGGGGCTCAGTCTCAGTCTCAGTCTCAGGCGATGGTCGGGTCGGCGTCGGTGTCCGGGAGCGGGTCGGCCTGCTTCAGCCAGAGATGCAGCCCGCGGCGGTGACGGACGACGCCGCTGTCGAGCGCGGCGCGGGTCTGGGCGTCGAGCGGATCCTCGGGCGTCTCGAGCGCCAGCATGGCAAAGCGGCGCTTGCCGATGCCGAGGAACCCGCGCCGGCGCGTCCGCACCGAGAGGGTGAAGGCGGTCGGCCGGGCCTCGAACGCGCCCGGCACGCCGGGCTCGCGCTCGGTCAGCCGGTAGAGCAGACCCTCGAACCGCGCGCGGGAGGCCCGGGGGGCGTAGTCGGTCTGGAAGACGACCATGGCAAAGCGCAGGTCCTCCTCGGCCATCACGGTGATCGCGGCCTCCTCCGCCGCCTCCTCGTGGCGGGCGCCCTCCATCGCGCCGGCGTCCAGATGGGCCATGTCGACATGGCCGAGGAGCGTCTGGCGGGCGATGAAGGCGCTGAGGCGGCCGCCCGCCTCGATGCTCCAGAGCGCGTGGGCCAGCCAGAAACCCGCGAACTCGAAGCCATCGGCGAAGGCACGGGTCGCGGGGCCGGTCATGGGCTCAGAGCTCCTCGCCGGCGGGGGCGTTGTGCAGCCGGTCGCGCCAGCGGTTGACGATGGGATAGCGGCGATCGAGCCAGAACGCCTTTTTCGTCAGCTTGGTTCCCGGGGCCGACTGGAAGCGCTTGTACTCGGAGATGTAGAGGAGGTGCTGGACGCGCTCGACCTCGGCCGGGTCCTGGCCCTCGGCGACGAGGTCGGCGATCGAGGCCTCGCGCTCGACCAGCCCCTCGAGGATGGCGTCTAGGCGGTCGTAGGGCGGCAGGCTGTCCTCGTCCTTCTGGTCTTCGCGCAGTTCCGCCGAGGGCGGTTTCTCGATCACGCGGGGCGGGATGACCTCGCCCGCGGGGGCGCGCATCCAGTCGCGGTGCTCGGCGTTGCGCCAGCGCGCGGCGGCGAAGACGCGCGTCTTGTAGAGGTCCTTGATCGGGTTGTAGGCGCCGTTCATGTCGCCGTAGAGCGTGGCATAGCCGACCGCGACCTCGGACTTGTTGCCGGTGGTCAGCAGGAGTTCGCCGAACTTGTTGGACAGCGCCATCAGGAAGGTGCCGCGCAGGCGCGACTGCAGGTTCTCCTCGGTCACGTCGGGGGCGCGGCCGTCGAAATGGGGCGCGAGGCTTTCGGTCAGGGTGTCGACGGCGGGGTCGATGGGCAGCGTGTCGAGCCGGCAGCCGAGGCGGGTCGCGACGGCGGCGGCATCCTCGAGGCTGTGCGCGGAGGTGTATCGCGAGGGCAGCATGACGGCGCGCACGTTCTCCGGCCCCAGCGCATCGGCGGCGATGGCGGCGACCAGCGCGCTGTCGATGCCGCCCGAGAGGCCGAGGAGCACCCTGGAGAAGCCCGATTTGGTCACGTAGTCGCGCGTGGCCATGACCATGGCGCGGTAGTCGAGCTCGGCCGCGTCGGGCAGCGGGGTCACGGTGTCGGCGGCGATGCGCCAGCCCTCGGCCCGGCGCTCGATCGAGATGAGGCGGCGGGTCTCGTCGAAGAAGGGCAGTTGGGCGGCGAGCTGGACGTCGTTCTCGCCGGGCGGGTTGAGCGCAAAGCTGCCGCCGTCGAAGACCTGGTCGTCCTGGCCGCCGATGAGGTTGAGGTAGACGAGCGGCAGGCCGGTCTCGACCGCGCGCGCGACGGCATGGGCGAGGCGGATGTCGTACTTGTCGCGCTCGAAGGGCGAGCCGTTGGGGACGAGCAGGACCTCGGCGCCGCTTTCGGCCAGGCCCTCGCAGACATCCTCGAACCAGATGTCCTCGCAGACCGGGAAGCCGATGCGGCAGCCGGCGATCTCGACCGGGCCGGGGGACGGCCCCTCCTCATAGAGGCGCTTTTCGTCGAAGACGCCGTAGTTGGGGCGGTGATGCTTGAGGCACTCGGCCCGGATCTCGCCGCGTTCGAGGACGACGTAGCCGTTATAGACGCCTTCCGGCCGGGCGAGGGGCGCGCCGATGGCGAGCGCGGGCCCGTCGGCGGTGGCGCGGGCGAGCACGCCGAGCGCCGCGCGGATATCGGCCAGGAAGGCGGGGCGGACCGAGAGGTCGAGGACCTGGTAGCCCGACAGGAACATCTCGGGCAGCATCACCAGATCGGCACCGGCGTCGCGGCCGGCCGTCCAGGCGTCGCGGGCAGCGGCGAGATTGCCGGGGATGTCGCCCGCCACCGGATTGGCCTGGACGAGCAGTACGCTGAGCGCCGCGGTCGCCGCGGTGTCGCTCACCCTGCCCTGCGTCATGCTGTCGTCCATCCCGTCCCCCTGTCCGGCGGCCGTCGTCCCGGGCCCGGCCCCTCCGATCGTGGCCCCGTCGATCGTGGCCCCGTCAGCGCGGTCCCGTCGACCGCGACCCGGCCTATCCCGCGCTGCGGCATGGCCTGCCGCGCGCCGGACGCCGGCATGGCCGATGTGCCGGAACCGACCGCGGCACGCTGCCGTTAACCATTGCGCCTGCACCGTCCTGGGGCGCTCCCGCGTGAGGTGGACCAGCCCCAAGCCCGCGTCAATGCAGGGAAAGCACGCGGGGGCCTTCCGGCGCCCGCCATGCATGTGCCAGTAAATGGCTCGTTGTCAGCCATCTTCCTGCCCAATAGTTTGGCCAGACACGTTTTGAGGGATTAGCGGCCCCGCGTGCGGCCCAGGGACATGTGAGGGATCCTGCGGATGCGAAGCTTTGCGACGGTGACAATGGTGATGGGGCTGGCTACGGGCCTGGCCCCGGTGGTGGCTTCGGGCACCGCCCAGGCGCAGGACGGCTCGACTGCAGTCGCGACCAAGGAGTACGACAGCGGCGCGTCCTACCAGGGCGAGTTCAAGGACGGCAAGCAGCACGGCCAGGGCACCTACCGTGCCCCGGACGGCTACGAGTACACCGGCGAGTGGGTGGAGGGTAAGCGCCAGGGCACGGGCGTCGCCAAGTTCACCAACGGCTCGGTCTACGAGGGCGACTTCCTGAACGACGTCCCCCACGGCAAGGGCACGATCACCTATGCCAACGGCGGTACCTATACCGGCGACTGGGCGAACGGCGTGATCGAGGGTCAGGGCCAGGCCGACTACGGCAACGGCATGACCTACGAGGGCGGGTTCAAGGACAGCGCCCACCACGGCGTCGGCACCATGACGCGCGACAACGGCTATCGCTACGAGGGCGAGTGGGCCGCCGGCGCACAGCACGGCCGCGGCACCGTCACCTACCCCGACGGCGCGGTCTATACCGGCATCTTCGTCAACGGCGTGCGCCAGGGCCTGGGCAAGATCACCCTGCCCGACGGCTTCGTCTACGAGGGCGAGTGGGCCGACGGCCAGATCACCGGCGAGGGCACGGCCTCCTACGCCAACGGCGACCGCTACACGGGCCAGTTCGTCGAGGGCAAGCGCAACGGCCAGGGCGTCGCGATCTATGCCTCGGGCGACCGCTACGAGGGCCGCTTCCTGAACGGCGACCGCCACGGTTCGGGCAAGTTCATCGGCACCGACGGCTATACCTACGAGGGCCAGTGGGTCGAGGGCCGGATCGAGGGCCAGGGCGTCGCGTCCTATCCCAACGGCTCGCGCTACGAGGGCGCCTTCGTCGCCGGCACGCCGGACGGCCAGGGCACGATCGTCTATGCCGATGGCGGCAGCTACACCGGCACCTGGGACAACGGCGTGATCACCGGCGGCGGCGTGGCGCGCTATGCCAACGGCTCGGTCTACGAGGGCACGTTCATCAACGCCCGCCACCATGGCGAGGGCGTGATGACCTACCCCGACGGCCACGTCTATGCGGGCAACTGGACCGAGGGCGTGCAGTCGGGCGTCGGCAAGCTGACCTACCCGGACGGCGCGGTCTATGACGGCGGCTTCGTCGCCGGGCGCCGCGAGGGCGAGGGCAAGCTGATCCTGGCCGACGGCTTCGTCTACGACGGCGGCTGGCTCGAGGGCGAGATCCACGGCGAGGGCATCGCGACCTACCCCAACGGCGACGAGTATCGCGGCAACTTCATCCGCGGCCGCCAGCACGGCTTCGGCATCATGGCCTACTCCAACGGCACGGTCTACGAGGGCTGCTGGGAAGAGGGCCAGCGCGCCGGCGCCTCGGGCGACCAGGGTGAGTGCGACACCGCCACGCAGTGATCCAGCGCTGCCCGCGGGCAGCGGACGGCAGGATCAGGGACCCCGGTGCGATGCGCCGGGGTTTCTGCGTTCGGGCGGCGAGTGCCCGGCCTGCCCGCTCCCCAGACGTGACAGCGGTCGGGGCTGCGGGAGGGGCAGCGGGCGAGAGCAGGGGACGTGATGCGCCCGGTCCGCGAGCGACGCGCGCCCCCGATCGGGGAGGATGCCGGCGCCCGATGAGGCATCGACGCGCGTCACGGGCGCGGGCCTTTGCGAAGGCATGTCGCGCCGGGCCCGCGCGGCGCGGCGTCTCTCACGCGCAGGACAGCCGGGGCGCGGTGCCGGGGTCACGCGGCGGCGCCGGTCGCTGCGGTCGAGGCGGCCTCAAGGGTCAAGAGCCGACTGGCGATCGTCGAGCCGACCGGGAGCGGGGAGGTCGCACCGGCGCACGCCCTGCCCGGCCGGGCCACGACGCCATGATTCTGGGTCGCTGGGTTGCGGGGTCATGGGGGCGCGCATGCCACGACGCGGGCGTGAACACGGTGATCGCGGTGAAGTGGCCCAGGTGGTGCGTACCACGCACCCTGCGGGCGGCGCTCAGGCCCCTTCTGGCTGGACGACTTCGTAGATCCAGGCGGTGAGGGCGCCCTCTGCGGTGGCGACCTCGGTCACCACCCGGCGATAGCCCTCGCCCTCGAAGGCGTCGAGGCGGCCCCACTGGGCGGCCAGCGCGGGCGAGACGAGGAGGTCGACGGCGACGGTCCCGGCGCCCGGGTCCAGCACGATGCCGGGATAGCCCATCGCCGCACCCCAGCCCGACTGGATCAGCCGGCCGCGGACCTGGCCCGCCAGCCAGCGCCCGCCGAGCGGCGCCAGCACGTGGTGGTTGGCCCGGCCTGGGCCGAGGGTGCCGTAGACGGCGAGGCGGGTATCGGTGGCGTCATCGGTCATGAGCCCTCGCGGTCACAGCGCTGCCCGGGCAGTCGTGGCGCGGGCCCTCGCGGTCGTGGCGCGGGCCCGTGCGGTTGCCGCGCTGGCCCGGGCGGTCGTGGCGTTCGCCGGAAAGGCACCGCCGAGGTGCGTCTTAGGCGGGCGTTCACCGAGTCGGGGACAGGATGACGCGGGAGGGGGCGCAGCGCGGGGTCGCAGCGCGGGGTCGCGTGGTGCCCGGTTACTCGTATTCGTCGACCAGGGGGTCGCGGTTGCGTCGGATGCGCACCAGCGCCCAGTGCAGCAGTTCCGACAGGACGCCGAGGACCGAGGTCGCGGTGATCGTCAGGATGATCAGCGGCACGTTCACGACCAGCTCGAACAGCGGCGCGATCTCGCTGGAGGTGAGCCGCATGAACATCGAGAAGTCGTCGACGACGCCCGAGACGACGCCCCCGCCCACGGCCCAGATCATGTAGAGCACGCCGGAGACCACGATCGAGAGCAGCCCGGCCCAGACGCCGTTGGCGACAGCCACGACAACGCCCCAGCCCTGCCGGCTGGCGAGGTTGACAAACCCCACCCCGGCAGCGGCGATCGGCCC
>JBCBPG010000152.1:0-8008 GCA_039820865.1 Pseudomonadota bacterium | reverse complement strand
GGGCGCCGGCCCCGACTGGCGCTATCGGGATGCCGACGGCACGGCCTATGCCCGGTCCGAGGGCCTGGCCCTCGCCTCGCTCGACATGTTCGCCGACGGCGCCTTCGGGCGGGCGATGGCGAGCGAGGCCGCGACGCTGGCCGGGTTCGGCCCCGACGACCTCGCCCGCGGCTTCCAGGTGGGCCCCGACAACCCGCTGGAGGGGCTTGCCGGGCGCGCGGCGCTGATCGCCGATCTCGGCCGCGTGGTGGCGTCACGCCACGACGTCTTCGGGACCACCCCCCGCCTTGGCCACATCGCCGACCACCTCGCCCGGCACCCCACCCTGCCCGCGCGCGAGATCCTGCGGGTGCTGCTCGACGTGCTGGGGCCGGTCTGGACGGGGCGGCCCTCGATGGCGGGGCGCTCGCTCGGCGACTGCTGGGCGCATCCGCAGGCGCCGGGGCCGGGCCTCGTGCCCTTCCACAAGCTCAGCCAGTGGCTGGCCTATTCGCTGATCGAACCGCTGGAGCGGGCGGGCGTCACCGTGACCGGGCTCGACGCGCTGACGGGGCTGGCCGAGTACCGCAATGGCGGGCTGTTCCTCGACACGGGCGTCATCGCGCTGCGCGACCCCACCGACGCCGCGATCGCCCATCCGCCCGAGAGCCCGCTCATCGTCGAGTGGCGGGCGCTGACGGTCGTCCTGCTCGACCGCGTGGCCGAACGGGTGCGCGCGCGCCTCGGTCTCGATGCCGCATCGCTGCCGCTCGCCTCGGTGCTGGAGGGCGGTACCTGGGCGACGGGCCGCCGGCTGGCCCGCGCCCGTCGCCCGGGCGGGCCCCCGCCCCTCACCCTCGCCTCCACCGGTACGGTGTTCTGAAAGGCCGCGCCCCATGTCCGATGTAACCGTCGTCTCGCACCCTCTGGTCCAGCACAAGCTGAGCCAGATGCGCCGCAAGGAGACCGCGACCGCCGATTTCCGGCGCCTGCTGCGCGAGGCCGCGCATCTGCTCGCCTACGAGGTCATGCGCGACCTGCCGCTGCAGGACGTGCCGATCGAGACGCCGCTGGAGCCGATGATGGCGCCCGAGATCGAGGGCAAGAAGCTGGTGCTGGTCTCGATCCTGCGCGCGGGCAACGGGCTGCTGGACGGCGTGCTCGACCTGGTGCCGCAGGCGCGCGTCGGCCATATCGGCCTCTACCGCGAGCCCGAGACGCTGGTCGCGGTCGAGTACTACCTCAAGGTCCCCTCGGACATCGAGGACCGGCTGGTGATCGTGGTCGACCCGATGCTGGCCACCGCCAACTCGGCCTCGGCCGCCATCGCGCGGCTGAAGGAGGTGGGCGCGCGCAGCATCAAGTTCCTCTGCCTGCTGGCGGCGCCCGAGGGGATCGCCACGCTGACCGCCGACCACCCCGACGTGCCGATCTTCACCGCCGCCGTCGACGCGCGGCTGGACGATCACGGCTATATCCGCCCGGGCCTCGGCGATGCGGGCGACCGCATGTTCGGCACGAAATGATCGCCAACCCGGTTCCCTGGCCGGACGGGGCGCGCTGTGCGGTCGCCGTCACCTTCGACATGGATGCCGAGAGCCTGGTGCACGTGGCCGAGCCCGACCGGGCGCCGGACATGGTCGCGACGACCTCGATGCTGCGCTACGGGCCCGAGGTCGCGGTGCCGCGGATCCTCGAGACCTACCGGCGCCTGGAGATCCGACAGACCTTCTTCGTGCCCGCCTGGTGCGCCGAGCGCCATCCCCGCGCCGTCGAGGCCATGGTGGCCGCCGGCCACGAGGTGGCGCTGCACAGCTACATCCACGAACGCTCGAACGAGATGGCGCGCGAGGAGGAGCACTACTGGCTCTGCCGCGCCGCCGACAGCCTGGCCCGGATCGCGGGGCGGCGGCCGCGGGGCTGGCGCGCGCCGATGTACTCCTTCTCGCGCCATTCGGCCGAGCTGCTGACGGGCGAGGGCTTTCTCTACGACGCCTCGCTGATGGGCGACGACGTGCCCTACATGCTCGCGACCCCCGCGGGGCGGCTGGTCGAGCTGCCCACGCATTGGGGCCTCGACGACTACCCGCACTATGCCCACAAGCCCGACCTCGACTACGTGATGCCGGTCAAGGCGCCCTCGGACGCGATCCGGAACTACCGCGAGGAGTTCGAGGCGCATTACGCCCATGGCGGGCTGTGGATCGCGGTATGGCACCCCTACCTGACGGGCAGGCTGGCCCGCTGGCACCGGATCGCGGCCTTTCTGGAGGAGATCCGCGGGCAGAGCGACGTCTGGTTCGCCCCCCTCGAGGCGATCGCCGATCACGTGCTGGCCTGCGAACGCGCCGGCACCTGGACACCCCGGACGGTACCCCTGCCCTACGACACCGCCCGCGTGGCCCTGCACGTCCCCGCGCGCCCCTGACCCGGACGTCGCGGCCGTCGACGCCCCTGCACCGGATGGCCCGCACGCCGCCGGCCGGTGCGGCATCGCGGCGCGCGCCCTGCGATCGGGGGCGTCCTGGTGGGGCGAGACGCCGATGGCCGGCCGGACGACCGGCGCGACATGCTGCGAAAGGGGCGCGGCGTCGCAGGCCGATGCTGTCGCCGAACCGTCTCTGGCATCGGAGGGACAGACAGGTATTCTATAACATAACAAAATCCACCTGCCGGAGAATCACCGATGTCCCGCCTGCTGCTGTCGACCGTCGCGCTGATCGCGCTCGCCACCCCCGCCATCGCCCCTGGCGTCGCCGTCGCCGGCTCCGAGACCCGCGAGCTCGGCGCGCACGAGCATGGCGTCGGCAGCCTGAACATGGCGATGGAGGGCACGGCGGTCCTGATCGAGCTGGAGGCGCCGGGCGCCGACATCGTGGGCTTCGAGCACCCGGCCGAGAGCGCCGAGGACCGTGCCGCGGTCGAGGCCGCGAAGGCCGCGCTGTCGGATCCGCTCTCGCTCTTCGTGCCCTCGGCCGCCGCCGGCTGCACCGTGACCGCGACCGAGGTGGCGCTGATCGGCGACGACCATGACGACGAGGAGCATGGCCACGACGAGCATGCCGAGGACGACCATGACGAGCACGGCGAGGAGCACGCCGACGCGCATGGCCACGACCACGGGCATGACCACAAGGACGAGCATGCCGGGCACGGTCACGACGACCACGGCCACGACGATCATGCCGAGGCGAACCACACCGAGTTCCATGCCGAGTACACGCTGACCTGCGCCGACCCGGACGCACTGCAGCGCGTCGAGTTCCCCTATTTCGAGACCTTCCCGAATGCCGAGGAGCTCGAGGTGCAGATGATCGGCACCGGCGGCAGCGCGGGGTTCGAGGTCACGCGCGACGACCCGGCGCTGGAGATCCCGGGCAACATCTGACCCGTGACCGCGCCAGGACCACGGCCGCGGTGGCGCCGGTGACCGCCCCCGCACCGCCCGACGGGTCGCCGGCGCCCCCTGCGCTGGCGCTCGACGCCGTGCGCTTCGCCTGGGCCGGGCGCGGCGGCGCACCCGGCTTCGCGCTCGAGATCGATGAACTTCGCGTGCCACGGGGCGAGCGGCTGTTCCTCGAAGGGCCGAGCGGGTCGGGCAAGTCGACGCTGCTCTCGCTGGTCTGCGGCATCGTCGCGCCCGATGCCGGGCGGATCGAGGTGACGGGCGAGGCGTTCTCGGCCCTGCCCGGGTCGCGGCGCGACCGGCTGCGGGCCGAGCGTTTCGGCATCATCTTCCAGATGTTCAACCTGCTGCCCTATGCCTCGGCCATCGACAACGTGGTCCTGCCGCTGGCCTTTGCGCCCGCGCGCGCGGCCCGGGTGGGGCGCGGGCGGGAGGCCGAGGCGCGGCGGCTGATGGCGGCCCTCGACCTCGCCCCGGACGCGATCGCCGCGCCGCGCGCCACCGTGCTCTCGGTCGGCCAGCAGCAGCGCGTCGCCGTCGCCCGCGCGCTGATCGGGTCGCCCGACATCGTGGTGGCCGACGAGCCGACCTCGGCGCTGGATGCCGCGAGCCGCGACGCCTTCCTGGCGCTGCTGTTCGATCAGGTCGCCGCTGCCGGCGCCACGCTGGTCATGGTCAGCCACGACCGCGCGCTCGGGGCGCGCTTCGACCGGGTCCTCGCGCTCGGCGACATCGCCCGCATCCGACGCCCGGAGGCCGCGTGATCCTGCTCCGCCTCGCGCTCCGCTCGCTCGCCAACCGATGGATGACGGTGGCGCTGACGGTCTTCGCCACCGCACTCAGCGTCGGGCTGTTCCTGGGCGTCGAGAAGGTGCGGGACGGGGCGCGCTCCAGCTTCTCCAACACCGTCTCGGGCGTCGACCTGATCGTGGGGGCGCGCTCGGGCTCGGTGCAGCTGCTGCTCTACTCGGTCTTCCGCATCGGCAACGCGACCAACAACATCACCTGGGCGACCTACGAGGATCTCGCGGCGAACCCGGCGGTCGACTGGATCGTGCCGCTCTCGCTCGGCGACAGCCATCGTGGCTTCCGGGTGCTGGGCACCAGCCAGGCCTATTTCGACCACTACCGCTTTCGCGGCGACCGGGCGCTGGGCTTTAGCGCGGGGGAGCGCTTCGACGACCTCTTCGACGCGGTACTGGGCGCGGACGTGGCGGCCGAGCTCGGCTACGCGCTGGGCGACGAGATCGTCATCGCCCATGGCATCGCCTCGTTCAGCTTTCACGACGACAAGCCCTTCGTGGTCGCCGGGATCCTGGAGAAGACCGGCACGCCCGTGGACCGCACCGTGCATGTGAGCCTGGAGGGGATCGAGGCCATCCATGTCGACTGGCAGGGCGGCGCGCGGCGGCCGGGGGCGAGCGTCAGCGTCGAGGAGGTGCGGGCCAGGGAGCTCCGCCCCCAAGCGATCACCGCGGCGATGATCGGCGTGACCTCGAAGCTCGCCGTCTTCCGGCTGCAGCGTGCGATCAACCAGTACCCCGAGGAGCCGCTGCTGGCCGTCCTGCCCGGTGTCGCGCTGCAGGAGCTGTGGAGCCTGGTCGGTGTCGCCGAGACCGCGCTGGCCGGCGTGAGCGGGATGGTCGTGGCGACCGCGCTCCTCGGCATGGCGGCGATGATCCTGGCGGGGCTGGGCGAGCGGCGGCGCGAGATGGCGATCCTGCGCGCCGTCGGCGCCCGGCCACGGGTGATCGTGGGCATGCTGGTGCTGGAGGCGGCGCTGATCAGCCTGGCGGGCGCGGCGCTGGGGCTCGCCTTTCTCTATGGCGGGCTCGTGATCGCGCAGCCATGGCTGGATGCGGTCTACGGGCTCTACATTGCCATCACGCCACCGGGCGCGGGCGAGCTCGCGATCCTCGGTGCCATCGTGGCGGCGGGCACGGCGATCGGGCTGGTGCCGGCGCTTCGGGCCTATCGGCTGTCGCTGGCCGACGGGATGACGGTGACGACGTGAGGGGACCGCGATGACGTTCCGGATCACACGGCGCGGCCTGATCTTCGCCGCCGCCTGCGCCCTGCCCCGCCTGCCTCGCGCCGAAACCACCCTCGATCTCGCCTGGGCCGACCTTGTGCCCGGGGGTGACGATCCGCTGCGCCAGGCCATCGACGATCTCGGCCTGCGCCAGGCGGGCGAGCTGCTGGGCCTGGCCGACGCCTTCGACTGGCACGCGGTGACGACCGCCTACAACGGCCGGCAGGTGCGGATCCCCGGCTACATGGTGCCGCTGGCGTTCAGGAAGGACGGGGTGCGCGAGTTCCTGCTGGTGCCCTATGTCGGCGCCTGCATCCACGTGCCCCCCCCGCCGCCGAACCAGATCGTCATGGTGACCGCCGCGACGCCCTACCCGGTGACGGGCTACTTCGACGCGATCCGGGTCAAGGGACGGCTCGCGACCGAGCGCCTTGAGACCGGCCTCGCCGAGGTCGGCTACGTGATCGAGGGCGCCGAGGTGACGCCCTACGGCTGAGGGCGGCCTGCTGGGGCGCGCCCCCTCCCGCGTCAGGATGGGGCCGCAACGCTGAACCGGTCGCTAAGGCCGAGACGCGCGGTTGCGCCCCGAAACCCTCCAGCGTTCGCTGAAAAGTCATGACTTGCGGGCTAGAGCGCTTGCCGACCTGACTGCGTCAGGTCTCGCGCTCTAGGCTGTTTTGATTGCCGCATTTTCTTGTCGCCAGACTGATACAGTCTGGCTGGAAAATGCTCTAGCCTGACCTGGGTGGGTGGGGCCGCAATCGGTGCTAGCCGCATTTCGAGAAGCCGCAGTCGAGGCAGACCTCGCAGCCTTCTCGGAGCGCGGTGTTGAAGCTGCCGCAGGTCTGGCAGGTGGCCGGGGCGGGCGCGTCGGCGGGGCGGGCGGCGAGCGGGGTGATCTCGGCCTCGCCCGTGGTCTCGACGAGGCCCGTGTGGCCGGCGACATAGCCGATCTCGACCAGGTGGCGCTCGATCACGCCGCCGATGGCCGCCAGGATCGAGGGCACGTAGCGTCCCTTCATCCAGGCCCCGCCCCGGGGGTCGAACACCGCCTTCAGCTCCTCGACCACGAAGGAGACGTCGCCGCCGCGCCGGAACACCGCCGAGATCATGCGCGTGAGCGCCACGGTCCAGGCGAAGTGCTCCATGTTCTTGGAGTTGATGAAGATCTCGAAGGGCATCCGCCGCCCCTCGACCACGATGTCGTTCATCGTGATGTACATCGCATGCGGGCTGTCGGGCCAACGCAGCTTGTAGGTCAGCCCCTCCAGCGTCTCCGGCCGGTCGATGGGCTCGGCCCCGCCGTCCGCCGAAGGCGCTGTCAGCGCCGTAGGCCCCTCGGGCATGCCGGGCGCCTGCGGCGATGCCTCCGGCGCATCCCGGGCCACTGTCAGAACGGAACCCGTGACGGCGTTGGGACGGTAGGTGGTGCAGCCCTTGCAGCCCCTGTCATAGGCGTCGAGGTAGACGGCCTCGAAATCGTCGAAGCTGATGTCAGCGGGCAGGTTCACGGTCTTGGAGATCGAGCTGTCGACGTATTTCTGGGCCTCGGCCTGCATGGCGACATGCTCGCGCGGCGCGAGGTCCTGGGCGGTCACGACATGGACCGGCAGGGGGGCGTCGCCCTCGCGGGCGCGCCAGGCGGCGACGGCGTAGTCGACGACCTCCTCGGTCGCCTCGTCGCCATGGGGCAGGCGGACCTTGCGGGTATAGGCGGTGGCGAAGATCGGCTCGATGCCCGACGACACGTTGCCGGCGAAGAGCGAGATGGTGCCCGTCGGCGCGATCGAGGTGAGGAGGGCGTTGCGGATGCCGTCCCGGGCGATGGCGTCGCGAACGTCATCGGGCAGGTCGCGCACCTGTTCGGCGGCGAGATAGGGCTCGACCTCGAAGAGCGGGAACGCTCCCTTCTCGGCCGCCAGCGCGGCGGAGGCGCGGTAGGCGGCGTCGCGCAGCACCCGCAGCCAGGCGCCGGTCTGCGCCACGGCCTCGGGCGCGCCATAGCGCAGCCCCGTCATTGCCAGCGCATCCGCCAGGCCCGTGACGCCGAGGCCGATGCGCCGCTTGGCCACCGCCTCGCGCGCCTGCGCCTCCAGCGGGAAGCGCGAGGCATCGACCACGTTGTCCATCATGCGCACGGCGGTGGCGACCAGCTCCTCGATCTCGGCCGTCTCGATCCGCGCCTCGGCCCCGAAGGGATCGCGCACCAGCGCGGCGAGGTTGATCGAGCCCAGGAGACAGGCGCCATAGGGCGGCAGCGGCTGCTCGCCGCAGGGATTGGTCGCCGCGATCGTCTCGCAATAGGCGAGGTTGTTGGCGCCGTTCACCCGGTCGATGAAGATCACCCCCGGCTCGGCATAGTCATAGGTCGCGCGCATGATCCGCGCCCAGAGATCGCGCGCCCGGATGGTACGATGGACGCGGCCCTCGAAGACGAGGTCCCAGGGCTGGTCGGCGCGCACGGCCGCCATGAAGGCGTCGGTCGCCGCCACGCTGACGTTGAAGTTGCGCAGCCGCTGCGGGTCGGCCTTGGCGTCGATGAAGGCCTCGATATCCGGGTGGTCGCAGCGCATCACCGCCATCATCGCGCC
>JBCBPG010000151.1:0-8041 GCA_039820865.1 Pseudomonadota bacterium | reverse complement strand
TGGGTGCCGCCGTCCTTCTGCGGGATGTTGTTGGTGAAGCAGAGCGTGTTCTCGTGATAGCCGTCGTTCCACCAGAGCCCGGCGTCCACGGTGACGCCCTCACGCTCGGCCCGCACCACGACCGGCGCGCTGATCAGCGGCGACTTCGACCGGTCGAGATAGCGCACGAAGGCCTCGACCCCGCCCTCGTAGTGGAACTCGTCCTCCACCACGTTGGCGTGGCGCTGGTCGCGCAGGTGGATGCGGACGCCGGAGTTCAGGAAGGCCAGCTCGCGCAGGCGGTGCTCCAGCGTCGCGTACTTGTACTCGATATGGCTGAAGGTCCTGAGCGAGGCGAGGAAGCGGACCTCGGTGCCCTTGCGGTCGCCCTGCGGGCCGACCTGCTCCAGCGGCTTGGCCGTGTCGCCATGCTCGAAGCGGCAGACATGCTCGTGCCCGCCGCGCCAGATGCGCAGCTCCAGCCAGTCCGACAGCGCGTTGACGACCGACACGCCGACGCCGTGCAGCCCGCCCGAGACCTTGTAGCTGTTCTGGTCGAACTTACCGCCGGCATGCAGCTGGGTCATGATGACCTCGGCGGCGCTCACGCCCTCCTCGTGCATCTCGGTCGGGATGCCGCGGCCGTTGTCCGACACGCTGACCGAGCCGTCGGCATGCAGCGTCACGCGCACGATGTCGGCATAGCCGGCCAGCGCCTCGTCGATGGCGTTGTCGACGACCTCGTAGACCATGTGGTGCAGGCCCGAGCCGTCATCGGTGTCGCCGATATACATGCCCGGCCGCTTGCGCACGGCCTCCAGCCCCTTCAGCACCTTGATGCTGTCGGCACCGTATTCCGGCATCTCCTCGCCACCCTCGGGATCGCCCTTGGGGTCGCCTTCGGCGGCGGGCTTGCCGGCCTCGCCCTGCCCGGCGGTCTCGCCCTCGCCCGGCTTCTTGGGCTCGTCCTCGGGCGTCTCGTTGTCGGCCATGATGGAATCCGTTCTGAAGCTGGGGCGCGCGCCGCGTCAGGCGCGCCGTTCAGGCCCGAGGGGGGCCGATCAGGCTGGCGAGGGCGTCGAGGCTGCGGCGCATCGCGGCCCGGTCGCCGCTGGACATCGGCAGCGCGGCATCGGCGCCCTGCACCGTCCCTGCGTCGCAGGCCGCCATCCCGCGGGCGGCCAGCGCCTGCAGGCACCGCACCTCGGTCACCAGCGCGGCGGCGCGCGGGCTGGCGGGGAACAGGCCAAAGGCGAAGGGCATCATCCAGGTCGTCACCGGGTCGATGTCCTGGCTGAAGTCGCGGGCGAAGGGCGCGTTGAACTGCGCGTTGACCGTGAGCGGCACGCGCGCGGCATGCGCCATCACCGCCTGCGCCGTCGCGGCCGTGATCGCCACGCAGGCCATGCCCGCCTGCGCCTGCAGCGCCATCATCGCGGCGACGGGCATCATGCGGGCGCGACGCGCGTGGCGCCGCCCTCCTCGGTGACCGCGAAGCGGCGGGCGCCCTTCAGGCCCTCGAACAGTTCGGGGCCCGTGCCGGTCATCCAGGCCTGGGCGCCCAGCGCCTCGACCTCGGCGAAGAGGGCGGCGCGGCGGCGGGCGTCGAGATGGGCGGCCAGCTCGTCGAAGAGCAGGATGGGCGAGGCACCGTGATGCGCCGCCAGCGCCCTCGCATTGGCCAGGCAGAGCGAGACCAGCAGCGCCTTCTGCTCGCCCGTCGAGCAGTCGCGCGCGGGCATGTCCTTGGCCTCGTAGACGGCCTCGAGGTCGCTGCGATGCGGGCCGTCGAGCGTCCGGCCGGCGGCACCGTCGCGCGGGCGCGCGGCCTCCAGCGCACGGGCGGCGCGGGCAGCGGTCTCGGTCTCCAGCGCGTCGAGGTCGTCGCCGGCCGCCAGGGCCGTGGCAAAGCGGATTTCCATGTCGCCCACTATAGATAGACGCGCCTTCGGGAACAACGTCTCGTGCTCGGCCCCGCCGGCCGGCCCCGCATGCTGTGCCGCCTGCAGCGCGGTGACCGCCTCGACCCGCGCGCGGGCGAGGCGCGCACCGGCGCGGGCCATCTGGACCTCGAGCCCGCCGAGCCATGCGGGGTCCGGCGCCCGCCCCTCGGCGGCCTCGCGCAGCAGCCGGTTGCGCGCGCGCATCGCCTTGTCATAGGCCAGCGCCGCCTCGGCATGGTCGGGCTGGAAGCCCATCGCCATGCGGTCGAGGAACTGGCGCCGGTCGGCCGCCGCCTCGGTCCAGAGCCGGTCCATGGCGGGCGTGAGCCACACCATCCGGATCGCCCGGCCAAGCGCCGCCTGCGCCACCGCCTTGCCGTCGATCTGCACGCCGCGCCGGGGGGTGGCGGGATCCTCGACGCCGGTCTCGACCTCGATATCGCCGCGCCCGGTCTCGACCAGCGCGGTGACGCGCCAGCCGAGGCGGTCGGGACGGCGCACCGCATCCTCGGCGGCCATGCGGCGGAGGCCACGGCCCGGCACCAGCATCGAGACCGCCTCGATCACGTTGGTCTTGCCCGCCCCGTTGGCGCCCGTCAGCACGACCGAGGCGCCGGCGGTCTCGATCTCGCTCAGGCGATGGCTGCGGTACTGCGCCAGGCGCAGCGACACGACCGCCGCCCGTCCCGCGCTCCCGTCGCCCTCGGCCATCACCGTCCCCCCTGCGAGGCAGGCACCATGGCGCGCCGCGGCATGGCGGCCAAGCGTTGCGCCAGGGGGCAGGCCGCGTTGTGCGGCGCGCCCAAACGGCACATCCCCGTGAACGGCGCGTCAGCCGGGTATCGCGGTACCGGGGCGAGGGCTATCCCGCGGGCAACCGGGAATGCTCCCGGAGATGGAGGTCCGTGATGATCACGTTCTACTACCACCACACCCCGAACCCGATGAAGGTCGCCCTGTTCCTGGCCGAGAGCGGGATGGCCTACGAGGTCGCCAAGCTCGACACCTTCCGCGGCGAGCAGCACTCGGCCGAGTATCTGGCGATCAACCCGAACGGCAAGGCGCCGGCGATCCTGGACGACGGCAAGCGGGTCTTCGATTCCAACGCCATCCTGCTCTACCTCGCCGAGAAGAGCGGCCAGTTCCTCGGCAGGCCGGAGGACCGGGGCGAGCTGCTCTCGTGGCTGATGTGGGTGGCCACCGGCCTCGGCCCCTTCTCGGGCCAGTGGGTGCACTTCCAGACCGCCGGTGCGGCCGAGGGCGGCGACTATGCCAAGCGGCGCTATCGCTTCGAGGCGCATCGACACTACCAGGTGCTCGAGGCGCACCTGGCGGGGCGCGACGTCATCGTGGGCGACAGCTACACGATCGTCGACATGGCGGCCTGGGGCTGGCTGGACCGCCATGCCCGCGTGCTGGGCAGCGCGGAGGCGATCGACGCCTATCCGGCGGTGAAGCGCTACTTCACCGCGATCAACGCCCGCCCGGCGGTGGCCAGGGCCCGCGCGATCGGCGAGGGGCTGGAGTTCAAGGCCGAGTTCGACGAGGAGACGGCGCGCGCGATGTTCCCCTCGAACTTCGCCGAGGGCTGAGGTTCTCGGGGCGCGCCTTCCCGGGTGCGCCCCCTCTCAGCGCGGTTTCCTGAGATAGACGTAGAAGGCACCGGCGCCCCCGTGGCGCTGGTGCGCCTGGTAGATGCCGACGATGCGCCGGCCGTTCGGGCCCTGGCGGAGCCATCGGGGCAGGGCATCGCGCAGCACGCCGCGGCCTTCGGGCAGCCAGGGCGCGTCCTCGGGCGCGCGGCGCCCGCCCTTGCCCGTGATCACCAGCACCATGCGCAGCCCGCGGGCGAGCGCGGCGGCGATGAAGCGGTCCAGCGCGGCATGCGCACGCTCGGCCGTCATGCCGTGCAGGTCCAGCCGGTCGTCGGGCAGGCGGTCGCCACGGCGCAGACGCTCGGCCGTGCGCCGGTCGAGACCCGCCTCGGGCCGGCCGACGGGGCCGGGCAGGCGGTCGCCATGGGCGTGCCCCGGCCCGTGCGGCTGTCCCTGCGACTGTCCCTGCGGCGTCGAGGCCGGGCCCGACCAGCCGGCGTTGCGCCCGGCGGGGCCAGCCGCGCCGGGCCAGGCCGGCCGCTGCACCGGGGCGCCGGCCTCGTGGTCATGCGCGGCGCCACGGCGGAGGACCTTGCCCGCACGCGGCGCGATGGCGGGGCCGGCGGGCTCGGCCGCGTGGCTCGATCCGTTATGGGCGGGCGCCGCCTTGTCCGGTGGGGGGGACGTTCCCGACTCAGGCGGTTCGGGGGCGCGGGTGGCGCTCTCCTCCGCCCGGCGGGCGGTGCGGGCGACGGCGTCCCAGGCGGCGCGGTCGTCGGCGCTGAGGCCGCGGCGTCGGCGGGTCATGGCGAGGCGGCAGGTGCGAGGCGCCACAGCCGGCCGGTCGTGTTGATCGCCTGCGCCTCCTCCCAGGCGGCATCGCCCGTGCCGGTGAAGAGATCGACGCGCGCCGCCCCCTTGATCGCCGCGCCGCGGTCCATCGCCATCACCAGCCGCGCGATCGCCCGCCCGTCCGGGTGGTCGAAGCGGAGCCAGAAGAGCGTGCCGAAGGGGTGGTGGTCGGGGTCGATGGCGACGGCATGGCCCGCGGGCAACGGCAGGCCCATGGCGCCGACGGGGCCGTCCTCGGGCGCGAGGCCGCTGCGTTCGGCGAAGAAGATGTAGGAGGGGTTGCGCGCCATCATCGCCGCGCCCCGCACCGGGTCGTCGCGCAGCCAGCCGCGCACGCCGCGGCCGTCGACCTCGGCCATCAGCCCCTCGTCGCGCATGATCCGCCCGATCGAGGCATAGGGGTGACCGTTGCGCCCGGCATAGCCGAGGCGGACGAGGGTGCCGTCCTCCAGCTCCAGCCGTCCCGACCCCTGGATCTGCAGGTAGTAGAGCGTGACCGCGTCGCGGAGCCAGTAGAGCGGGCGCGCCCGGCCCTCCAGCGCGCCCGTCATGATGGCGCCGCGGGCGGGCCACGGCCCATCGCCCCCGGGCGGCGCGAGGACGGGGATGGGAAAGGCGGCCGAGCGGGTGCGCCGCGCCTCGATCACCGGTTCGTAATAGGCGGTGATGTGGGTGTCGCCCACGGGACGGGCGGCCCAGCCGGCGGTGAAGGCGGGGCCGGAAAGGCCCGCATCGAAGGGCGGCAGGTGGCCGAGGGCGGCGGCGGCGCGGTCGAAGGCCGCCGGGCGCCATCCCGGCAGCGCGGCGATCCCGTTCACGGCCGCGCGGGCAGGGACCGGCGGGGTGGCGAGGGGCAAGGCAGCGGCGAGACCGAGGACGGCGCGCCGCGAGGGCCCGCGGCGCGCCACCCGGTCACTCTCCGGTCGCGGTCAGCAGCCAGTTGGGGTTCGGCGCGCCCATGACGCGGCTGAAGGTCCAGATGTCGGTCTGGCGGCGGATCTCGTTCGGATCGCCCTCGACGATGCGGTTCTCGGAATCGCGCACGGCGGTGATCAGCTCGCCGGTGAAGCGGATCGTCACGTCCGCCTCCTGCGTCTCGACGTCGTAGGCCGCGGCGACGAGGCGCAGGTCGCGGACGCCGATGAAGCGCGCCTCGACCGTCAGCTGCTCGGCCTCGCGCTCGTCGATCACACCGACGAAGGCGCGGTAGACGTCCGGTGCCAGCAGGTCGCGCAGCAGATCGCGGTCGCCCTCCTCATAGGCCACCAGGATCATCTCATAGGCATGGCGCGCGCCACCGAGGAAGCCCTCGAGGTCGAAATCGGGCTCGGCCTCGCGCATCTGGCGGACGGCCTCGCGCGCATCGGCGGGCAGGGCGTCGTCCTCGGCCGCGGCCTCGACGGCAGGCTCGACCGGCCGGGGCTGGCTGTCGACCGCCTCGCCGAGACCGCTGGTGCGGTCCTGCGTCGGCTCGTAGCCGGTGCGCGTGCCGATCACGCTCTTCAGCCGGTAGAGAACGAACGCCGCGATCGCGAAGAGAATCAGCAGCTCGAGAAGTGCGGTGTTCATCTGTGTCCTGCCCGTGTGCCCATCGACGGCGCGCGAAGGCGCACGCCGCCTGTGTCCCCCTGCCGGCCGCCCCACCCTGCGCTGCCGCGGTGCGGTCCGCCACGACCCCTGCCGCCCGCGGCCACGACGGCGTCGCTCGCCGGTGGTGTGCCGTCGTCCAGCGCCTATGTAAGGTCCATCCGCGGGCAAGTCCACGAAGGCGCACGCGGGAGTTGGTGTCGCACGGGGCCCGGGGCCAGGAGGTCGCATGTTCATCTTTCTGGCCCTCTTGATCGTGCCGCTGATCGAGATCGGGCTGTTCGTCGAGGTCGGCGGGTGGATCGGGCTGTGGCCGACCATCGCGACGGTGATCTTCACGGCGCTGATTGGCGCGGCGCTGCTGCGCAGCCAGAGCATGGGCGTGCTGGCCGATCTCCAGCGCCGGGTGGAGGCGGGGCAGGATCCCTCCTCGACGCTGGCGCATGGCGCGCTGATCCTGATCGCGGGGATCGTGCTGCTGACGCCGGGCTTCTTCACCGATGCGATCGGCTTCCTGCTGCTGGTCCCGCCCGTGCGATCGATCGTGATCGCCCATGTGGCCGCCCGGGTCGCACGCGGCGCCATCCGGATGCGCGGCGTGCATGTGCGCGCCCATGCGACGGGGACGGCTGGCATGGGGGGCGGTATGGGCGGCGGCGGTATGGGGGGCGGCGGTCACCCCGGCGCCGCCGGACCGGGTCCGACAGGCCGCGCCACGGTGATCGATGGCGAGTTCGAGGAGGTCGAGCCCGCTCCCGCCACCCGCCCGTCCGGCGATGGCGAGGACCCCGCCAGCGGGCCACCTGCTGAAACGCCGCACAGGCCCTGACGGGGACCCGTCCAGCGCCTCCCCGCCCCCGCACTGGCGCCACCTCGGCCCATCATGGCCCAACGTCCCCGCCGCCTCCCCGCCGCCGCCAGAACCGTCCCACGGCGGCGTTGGCATCGCCCCGGCAGGTCTGCTGCGGCCGTGCTGCCCGTTGGGGCGGCATGCGCGTTGCTCCGGGCGGAGGCATCTGCTAGGCGCCCCGCGGAAGGTTTCATCGGGAGTAGGGCGGATGAGCGACAACGACACCAATGCCGGCTCGACCGGCAACGGCGCAGCCAGCGGCGACATGGGTGCGACGCCCGAGCCCCGGACCCCGACCCCAGGCCAGGCCCCGACCCAGGCTCCAGGCCTGGCCCCGGGCCAGGCGGCGGCCCAGCCGGCGGGTGCGCCCGCCCAGCCCGGCGTCTCGCCGCAGCAGGGCCCGCAGCCGAACCTGCGCCTTCTGGCCCACTTCGTCCGCGATCTCAGCTTCGAGAATGTCGGTGTGCGCGAGGGCACCTCGGCCGAGGGCGCGCCCGAGATCCAGGTCGGCGTGAACCTCGAGGCCAACAATCTCGGCGAGAACCGCTACCAGTCGCTGATGAAGATCAACGCGACGGCGAAGAACGACGCCGGCACGCGCTTCGTGGTCGAGCTCGAATACTGCGGCATCTTCCAGCTGGAGAACGTGCCGCAGGAACACATCCACATCTACGTCTTCACCGAGTGTCCGCGCCTGATCCTGCCCTTCGCACGGCGCGTGGTGGCGGATGCGACGCGCGACGGCGGCTACCCGCCGCTCCTCCTCGACAATGTCGACTTCGTCGCGCTCTACCGCCAGCGCCTGATGCAGATGCGCCAGCAGCAGGCCGCCGAGGGCACCCCGCCCGCCCCCGAGGGCACCGGCCAGGCCTGATCGTCAGAACCGACGACACGAGCCGCGGCGCCCCTCGCGCGCCGCGCTCCCCATCCCCGAACAGGCGACGGGCCATCGGTCCCGGACAGACGTGCTTCACGGGCGAGCGGCACGAAGAACCGCCTGACGCGACTTCGCGGGCTCGCCCGCTCCCACGTCAGGTTAGCCTTCGGGGTGTAACTTTTCCCCGAACGCTGCCGGGCGCGCCGCCGCAACGCGGGCGATCGGCGCTTAGAGCATATTCCAGCCAGACTGAACTCAGTCTGGCGACAAGAAAATGCGGCAAACAAAAAAACCTAGAGCGCGAGACCTGACGCAGTCAGGTCGGCAAGCGCTCTAGCCGGATCTTCAGCGAATCGGC
>JBCBPG010000150.1:0-8056 GCA_039820865.1 Pseudomonadota bacterium | reverse complement strand
GCTGCATGAGCGAGACCGCCCGCCGCCGCGCCGAGCGCGCCCAGGCCTGGGCCGCGCTCACCCTCGCCACGCCGGCGGCACTCCTCCTCGTCCTGCTCGTGCTCGGCCCGCTCCTCGGCGTCGCCGTCATCTCGCTGACGGACTGGCAGCTCGGCGCGCGCAGTCTCGCCTTCGTCGGCCTCGGCAACTATGCCGAGCTGGTGGAGGACCGGCTGTTCTGGATCTCCTTCGCCAACACGCTGATCTATACCGGCGTGGTCGTGCCGGTCAGCTTCGCGCTCGGCCTCCTCATCGCCATCCTCATCGAGGCGCATCCGAGCCTGCGCACCGCCTACCGGCTCAGCTTCTTCCTGCCGGTCGCGGCCACCGTCGTCGCCATGGCGCTGGTCTGGGAGTTCCTGCTCCACCCCACGCTCGGCCCCGTCAACCTGCTCCTGCGCGACGGGGGCTGGGAGGGGGCGAGCTGGCTGCACGACCGCGCCACCGTGCTCTGGACGCTCTGCGTCATCGGCATCTGGCTGAAGCTCGGCTACTACGTGATCCTCTTCATCGCCGGGCTGAAGGCGATCCCGCGCGAGCTCTACGAGGCGGCCGAGATCGACGGCGCGAGCGGCGCCTGGACCCAGTTCTCCATGATCACCTGGCCGCTGCTCGCGCCGGTCTCGCTCTTCGTCCTCGTGATCGCCTTCATCCAGTCCATCCAGGTCTTCGAGACCGTGCTCGTCCTCACCCAGGGCGGGCCGAACAAGAGCTCGGAGGTGCTGCTCCACACCCTCTACCAGGAAGGCTTCGCCTATTTCCGCGTGGGCTATGCCGCGGCCCTCACCGTCATCTTCCTCGCGCTCGTCCTGCTCGCCACCGTCGTCAAGATGCGTGTGATCGAGCCGCGCGTGCATGCCGCGCGCGCGCGATGACCGTCCGCGGCATCGGCCTCGCCTGGGCGCTCCGCCACGCGGTCCTCGTCGCAGGCGCGCTCTTCATGCTCGCCCCCTTCGTCTGGATGGTCTCCGCCTCGCTGAAGCCGGCCTACGAGATCGCCTCGGGCAGCGTCACCCTCCTGCCGCAGGAAAGCTGGGGCGCGGTGGAGAACTACACCCGCGCGCTCACCGCGGTGCCGCTCCTGCGCTTTCTCGCCAATGGCGCGCTCGTCTGCGGCGCGATCCTCGCCATCCAGCTCGCCATCGCCATCCCCGCCGCCTATGCGCTGGCCAAGCTTCCGTTCCCGGGCCGGCGGCTCCTCTTCGGCGGCGTCCTGCTCGGGCTGCTGATCCCGCCGCAGGTGCCCGCCCTGCCGCTCTATGTCGGGCTCTACTCGGTCGGCCTCATCAACACCTATGCCGCGCTGATCCTGCCCTTCGCGCTCTCGGTCTTCGCGATCTTCCTGTTCCGCCAGTTCTTCCTGCAGATCCCGGACAGCCTGCTCGAGGCCGCGCGGGTCGATGGCTACTCCGAGACCGGCATCTGCTGGGCCATCGTCGCGCCCAATGCCTGGCCCGCGATCGCGGCCTTCTCCGTCTTCTCGGTCGCCGCGCACTGGAACGACCTCTTCTGGCCGATCATCGTGATCTCCAGCACCGAGCTCGCGCCCCCGCCCCTCGGCATCGTGTTCTTCCGCAACGAGGAGGCCGGCAGCGACTACGGCGCGCTGATGGCGGCCACCGTCATCGTCTGCGCCCCGGTGCTCGCCCTCTTCGTGCTCGCCCAGCGCCGCTTCGTGGAGGGGATCACGCTGACCGGACTGAAAGGTTGACCCCGGGGCGGGGCACGCCTCTGCGCGCGCGCCCCGCCCCGGACCCGCCCAAGGGCGCCGGCGGGGCTCCGGCCGAAGGCGCTCGAGACGACGACCCGTGGAGGACCACATGCGAGCCTATCTGCTGACCCCGATCCTGGCCGCCGCTGCCAGCCTGGCGGCCGCCGAGCCCGTCACCATCTCGGTGCACTACTCCTACCCCGATCTCGTGCGCCCCGTGCATGAGCGGATCGCCGAGAAGCTCATGGCCGACAATCCGAACATCAAGGTCGAGTTCAAGGCCGCCACGCCCGACTACAATGCCGGCATGCAGACCCTGCTGCGCGGCGCGGTCACCGGCGACATGCCCGACATCACCTTCCCGGGCATCAACTGGCAGCGCGTGGTCGTGGACCGCGGCCTCGCCCAGCCTATCGACGATCTCGTCGCCGCCGAGGACGAGTGGGAGGCCCGCGGCTACTCCCAGGCGCTGATGGATGTGGCCACCTTCGAGGGCAAGCTCTACGGCCTGCCGCTCGCCATCTCCACGCCGGTGGTGTTCTACAACGCCGATCTCGTGCGCCAGGCCGGCGGCGATCCCGCGAGCCTGCCGACCGACTGGGACGGCCTCTTCGACCTGGCCGGCCGCATCGACGCGCTCGGCGACGACATCATGGGCATGCATCTCTCCCATTACGGCGGCACCTGGTTCTGGCAGTCCCTCATCACCTCGCAGGGCGGCCGGATCATGACGCCGGACGAGACCAGCGTCGCCTTCGACAACGAGGTCGGCCTCGGCGCGCTGCGCCTCTACGACCGCGCCATGAAGGAAGGCGGCATGCAGTATATGAGCTTCGGCGACGCCAAGAAGGCGTTCAATGCCGGCCAGCTCGGCTTCTACATCAACTCCACCGCCCAGATCGCGCGCAGCCTCAAGGATATCGGCGAGCGCTTCGAGCTCGCCACCGGCCCGCACCCGCTGCCCGCCGGGCGCCAGACGGGCCGCCTCGTCGCCGGCGGCAATGTCGGCATGATCCTCACCGACGACGAGGCCCGCCGCGCCGCCGCCTTCGAATACATCAAGCTCGCCGCCTCCGCCTGGGGCTCGACCGTGACGGTGACGGAGACCGGCTACATGCCGGTGAACAAGCTCGCCGCCGACGACGCCGAGTACCTCAAGGCCTTCTACGAGGAGAACCCGATCTACACCACCACGCTCGACCAGATCGACGTCATCGCCACCTGGTACGCCTTCCCCGGCGAGAACGGGCTGAAGGCCTACAAGGCGATCCACGACAACGTGGTGACCGTGCTGACCGGCGAGGCCACGCCCGAGGCCGCCCTCGAGCAGATGACCGCCGACGTCAACGCGCTGGTCGAGACCGCCGACTGACCCGTTCCCTCTCGTCCCCCTCGGGAGCCCGCCGCGCGGGCTCCCCTTCCTCGCCGGAGGCACCCATGCTCCTCGCCCAGATCACCGACCTGCACATCAAGGCGCCGGGCAAGCGCGCCTATGCCGATGTCGACACGGCCGCGCATCTCGCCGCCGCCGTCGCGCATCTGAACGCGCTCGATCCGCGCCCCCGGCTCGTGGTGGCCAGCGGCGATCTCGTCGATACCGGCGCGCCGGAGGAATACGCGCATCTGCGCAGCCTGCTGGCACCGCTCGAGATCCCCGTGGCGCTCCTGCCCGGCAATCACGACGACCGCGCCGGCCTGCGCGCCGCCTTCCCCGAGCATGACTACCTCGCCGCCGGCGGCCCCTATCTGCACTATGCCCGCGATCTCGGCCCGATCCGCCTCGTCTGCCTCGACACCCTGCGCGAGGACAGCCACTGGGGCGCGCTGGACGAGCCGCGCGCGGCCTGGCTGGAGGCGACCCTCGCCGAAGCGCCCGACCGCCCCACCGTGGTCGTCGCGCACCATCCGCCCTTCCGCACCGGCATGGCGATGCATGACGAGAACCGCCTCATCGGCCGCGAGCGCTTCGCCGGGATCCTGCGCGCCAACCCGCAGGTGGCGCTGCTTCTCACCGGCCATCTGCACCGCTCCATGGCCGTGCCCTGGGCCGGCGTCACCGCGCTCTGCCTCTCCAGCGTCGCGCATCAGGCCCTGCTCGATCTGCGCCCCGGCGCGGAGCTCGCGATCCGCATGGAGCCGCCCGCCTGCCTCCTGCTCGACTGGGACCCGACCGAGGGGTTCGTCACGCATTTCTCGCCCATCGGCGCGTTCGACGGCCCCCTTGCGGTCTTCGACAAGGACGGCAACCTGATCGACTGAGTGCGCATCCCTGATCGCGCCATCCGCCGCCGCGCGGCTCCCGCTGCCGCGCAGTGCCAGTAACGGGCAAGTTGAGTCCACAGCTTCTGATTGAATTTGTGTCGAGTTTGCGGCGAATTAACGTTTTCGAATTGACGAATCCCGCCCCGGCACGCACCCAGTTCGTGGGGTTCAGACGTGTTTTCAAGACAATCGTCGCAATGCGGCACCTGCGTATCGGTGTGCACCGGGTAACGGGTAACGGATAGCGAGGACGCGATGGCCGATATCTTCTGGTCCCAGCTGCGCATGGACGACGGCTCCATGCCCGGCCCCGACGACGTGATCGTGGTCGATTCCGACGACCGGCTGATCTTCGACGCAACGAGCCCGGTCACCATCCAGGGCCTCGTCGTCTACGGCGAGTTCACCGCCGAGGACACCGGCCGCGCCTACGATCTCACCACCGACTGGGCCGTCGTGGCCGGCGACGGCACGTTCCGGCTCGGCACCCCCCAGGACCCCTACGAGAGCGCCTTCACCCTCACCCTCGCCGGCAAGGACGACCGCAACGACGTCGACCTGCGCGACTATCCGGACGGCTGCGAAACCTCCGGCGGCTGCCCCGTCACCGGCGGCGCGAGCTGCGACTGCGAGCACACCGACGCGAACGGCCACAACGCCCATCAGGTCATCGAGAACAACAACGCCTATCTCATGGCCATGGGCGCCGGCGCCTCGATCGAGATCCACACCGACGACGCGGCCAAGACCAGCTGGACCCAGCTCGGCGCCACCGCGGAGGCGGGCAGCACCACGCTCACCCTCGCCGAGGCGACCGGCTGGCAGCCCGGCGACACCATCGTCATCGCCTCGACCGACTTCAACGCCGACCAGGCGGAGACCTTCGAGATCGTCTCGGTCGCGGACGGGGGCAGGGAGGTCACGCTCGACCGCCCGCTCGAGCACATGCATTACGGCGAGATCGACCGCTACGACGACCCCGACGGCGATGTGCACCGCCTCGACATGCGCGCCGAGGTCGGCCTTCTCAGCCGCGATGTCCGCATCCAGGGCGATATCGACTACGACCCCTCCCGCGCGCTGAACGAGCAGGCCGACCAGTATGGCGGCCACACCATGGTGATGCATGGCGGGGAGATGTATCTCTCCGGCGTCGAGCTCGCCTTCATGGGCCAGGCCGGCACGCTCGGCCGCTACCCCGCGCACTGGCACGAATCCGGCGACGTCTCCGGCCAGTACATCAAGGACAGCTCCGTCCACCACAGCTTCAACAAGGGCATCACCGTCCACAACACCCAGAACGCGCTGGTGCAGGACAACGTCGTCTTCGAAACGATCAGCCACAATTACTATCTCGAACAGAACGACACCTACGACAACGCGCTGATCGACAATCTCGGCATCAATGCCCGCGATGTCGGCCGCTTCGGCACCATCCGCGGCGCGAACGACGACAACCCCTCGAACTTCTATACGCCGAACGGCGACAACACCTGGATCGGCAACCACGCCGCCGGCTCCGACGACAAGGGCTTCTATTTCAGCCTCACCAGAGGCGGCACGCGCAACTTCGACATCTTCGAGGACAACGCCGCGCATTCGACCGACGGGCGCGCCTTCTACCTCAACCATGCCGGGCTGATTCAGGACGGCAACCCGAACGGCAGCGCCGCGCAGCCCCAGAAGGTCGACCCCTGGGTCGTCGACGGCTTCACCACCTACAAGAGCGACGGCGTCTATGTGCGCGGCATCGAGGGCACCTTCGCCAACTCCGCCTTCGCCGAGATGGGCAGCAATGCGCGCTTCCGCCTGAACCAGACCATCGAGGACAGCCTGATCGTCGGGCGCTCCGCCAATCTCGGCAATCCCGAGACCCGCGAGGAGCGCGACGCCGGGCGCAGCCTGCCGAACGGCGACGACAGCTTCCAGGGCTTCCAGCTCTATGACGGCCCCGGCGCGCTCGACAACGTGATGTTCGACGGCTTCTACGCGGAGAAGGACGGCGCCATCGAGCTCTCCAACGCCATCCACAAATCCGCCTCCTTCGGCCTCAGCGGCATCACCTGGGGCGATGCGGTCACCGAGGAGAACAAGCTCTCCATCGGCGGCGGCGGCAACGCGATCGGCAACGACAGCTGGGCCCGCGGCCTCGTCGATGTCGATGGCAGCGTCACCGGCACCCCGGGTGCGATGATCTACCAGCTCAGCAACGACCGCGACGGCTCCACCCACTTCAATGCCGGCGAGACCTACGAGGTCTTCGAGGAATGGGGCGCCATCGTCACCTATGGCCAGCAGAGTGCGACGCTGCGCATCGACCGCAACGGCACCGATGCCAGCAACACCGGCAACAATGCCGGCAACCCGCTCGACGACGCCTCGATCACCCGCTCGGACGGCGCCTTCGCGGAGAACCTGCGCAACCAGATCCCGCTCTTCGACGGCTACAGCTACGCGCTCGACTACCGCCGCCTCGAGCAGGACGATTTCCGCCTCTACCTGCACGATGCCGACTGGGGCCAGAGCTTCATCCTCAATCTCGGCCCCGTGCCGGCGGGCTCCAGCTTCACCGTCGACGACCCCTATTCCTCCGCCGCCCGCCCGGCGCGCGAGGTCTCCTCGCTCGAGATGCTCGAGGCCTCGCCCGACACCGCCGTCTACCGCGCGCCGAACGGCGAGGTGACCATCAAGCTCGTCGCCGAGATGGCGCATGGCTATCTCTGGCCGCAGCCGGGCGTGACCTACAACAACGCCCTGCATTCCGGTGTCACGGTGCTGGTCGACACGAGCGCCGATCTCGATCTCGCCGCGCTGAGCTTCGACGACCCGACCCCGCAGGACCGGCTCGGCCCGCCGCCCTACGCCGAGGACCAGGAGCCGGGCGACACGGAGCCGGGCGACACGGAGCCGACCCCGCCGCCCAACCGCGCACCGGAGGCCGGGGACGACACCGCCGCCCTGCCGCATGCCGGCACCGCGCGCGTCGCGGTCCTGGAGAACGACACGGACCCCGACGGCGACGCGCTCGAGATCACCGCGGTCCGCGCCCCGGACGGCCTCGCCGCCGAGATCGATGGCGACAGCATCCGCGTCACCGCCGAGGCGGGCTTCTCCGGCACCGCCGAGATCCGCTACGACATCGCCGACGGTCGCGGCGGCACCGACCGCGGCGAAATCGCCGTCACCGTCGCCGAGCGGCCGAACGAGGCCCCCGTCGCCCGCGACGACACCGCCGGAACCGAGGCGGGCACGCCCGTCACCGTTGCGGTCCTCGCCAATGACGCGGACGCGGACGGCGACGCGCTCACCGTCTCGCTCGTCGGCACCCCGACCGGCGGCACCGCCGAGATCGACGGTGCCAACCGCATCGTCTTCACCCCCGCCGAGGGCTTCACCGGCGAGGCCAGCCTCGACTACCGCCTGCGCGACGGCGCGGGCGGCAGCGACCGCGCCACCGTCACCATCACCGTGAGCGCCGTCGAGGCGCCCAACACGGTCCCAAACGCCCGCAATGACAGCGTCACGCTCGCCTCCGGCGCCAGCGCGACCGTGGATGTGCTCGCCAACGACCGCGACGACGACGGCGACCCGCTCGTGATCACCGCCATCGCGCCGGGCGACGGCGTCAGCGCCGAGATCGTCGAGGGCGGCATCGCGATCGCCGCCGATCCGGGGTTCTCCGGCGAGGCGAGCCTGCTCTACAGCGTGAGCGACGGGCAGGGCGGCACGGACGAGGCCCGCCTCGCCGTCACGGTCGAGGCCCCCGAAGCGCCCGACACGCCCGACGACCCCGAGCCGCCGGAGACCCCGGAGGACCCGGCCCCGCAAGACCCCGCGCAGATCACCCTCGCCCTCATCGACGCCGCCAGCGACACCCCCATGGGCACGCTCGAGGACGGCCAGACCATCACGCTCACGCCCGAGGAGCTGGGCACCCTCTCCATCGAGGCCTTCGCCGGCTCGCCGGATGTCGAGAGCATGGTCTTCACGCTCAGCACCGGCTTCACCCAGGTCGAGAACCGCGTCCCCTACGCCCTCTTCGGC
>JBCBPG010000149.1:0-8061 GCA_039820865.1 Pseudomonadota bacterium | reverse complement strand
GGGCGCGTCTATTCCCACATCGTGGGCATCGACATCGTGCGCACGGGCGAGAGCGACTTCATGGTGCTGGAGGACAACTGCCGCACCCCCTCGGGCGTCTCCTACATGCTGGAGAACCGCGAGATCATGATGCGCATGTTCCCCGACCTGTTCTCGGGCGGGGCGGTCGAGCCGGTGGACCGCTACCCGGACGACCTGCGCGCGACGCTGGAGGAGGTGGCGCCGCCGGCCTGCAAGGGCGATCCGACGGTCGTGGTGCTGACGCCTGGGCCCTACAACTCGGCCTATTACGAGCACTCGTTCCTGGCCGACCTGATGGGGGTCGAGCTGGTCGAGCCGCAGGACCTGTTCGTCGACGAGGGGCTCTGCTGGATGCGCACGACGCGCGGGCCGCAGCGGGTCGACGTGATCTACCGGCGCATCGACGACGACTTCATCGACCCGCTGAACTTCCGGGCCGACAGCGCGCTGGGGGTGCCGGGGCTGTTCTCGTGCTACCGCGCGGGCGGCGTGACGCTCTGCTCGGCGCCGGGGGCGGGAGTGGCCGACGACAAGGCGGTCTATGCCTATGTGCCGGAGATGATCCGCTTCTATCTCGGCGAGGCGCCGGTGCTGCAGAACGTGCCGACATGGCGCTGCGGGATCGAGGCGGACTACGACCACGTCATGGCCAACCTGGCCGAGCTGGTGGTCAAGGAGGTCCACGGCTCGGGCGGCTACGGCATGCTGATCGGGCCGAAATCGACCGAGGAGCAGGTGGCGGCCTATGCCAAGCGGGTCGAGGCCGATCCCGACGGCTTCATCGCCCAGCCGACGCTCAAGCTCTCGTCCACGCCGACGCTGGCGCCCGCCGGCATCGGGCAGCGGCATGTGGACTTCCGCCCCTACTGCCTGGTCGGCAAGTCGATGCGGCTGGTGCCGGGGGGGCTGACGCGCGTGGCGCTCAAGGAGGGCTCGCTGGTGGTGAATTCGAGCCAGGGCGGGGGCGTCAAGGACACCTGGGTGCTGACCGAGTGACCGGCGCCGCTGGCAGCAAGGCGCCGCGGCGCCCGGTCAGCCGCCGCACCGCGCGGGTTGCGACGGCGGTGGTGCTGGGGCTGTTCGTCGTCTCGGGCATCGGCGTCTGGCAGGCGGTTGCCAAGTTCGGGGCGATCGATGCCTGTCTCGACGGTGGCGGGGCCTGGCATGCCGAGAGCGGGCGCTGTGCGGCTGACCTGGCCGAGTGGCGGGCGCTGGAGGGGGGCGGATGAGCAATCTGGGGAGGCAGGGATGCTGAGCCGTAACGCCGAGAGCCTCTACTGGATGGGCCGCTACATGGAGCGGGCCGAGTGCACGGCGCGCCTGATCGAGATGGGCCACCGCATGGCGATGCTGCCCGGCAGCTATTCCGACCACGAATGGCGCTCGGTCGCCGCGGCCTGCGGCTGCCAGGCCGAGATCGAGGACGAGGCCGTCGTCACCGACACCACGATCATCCGCACGCTGATGCTGGACAAGGACAACCCGTCCTCGATCCGCCGCTGTCTCAAGGCCGCGCGCGACAACGGGCGGGCGGTGCGCACGGCGCTGACGCGCGAGATGTGGGAGGCGGTGAACGACGGCTGGCGGCGGCTGGAGGAGATCGACACCGCCACCGCCCAGCGCGACCTGCCGGGGCTGCTGGAATGGGTCAAGGAGCGGGCGGCGGTGTTCCGCGGCGCGACCATGACCTCGATGCTGCGCGCCGATCGCTATGACTTCCTGACGCTGGGCGTGCATGTCGAGCGGGCGGACATGGCGCTCAGGCTGCTGGACGTGAAGTACTGGGTGCTGCTGCCCGAGACCGACGTGGTCGGCGGCGGGCGCGACCATCACCAGTGGACCAGCGTGCTGCACGCGACCTCGGCCATGCGGGCCTTCCACCATGTCTACCGGGGCGACTACAGCCCGTGGAAGATCGCGGATTTCATGATCCTGAACCGCTCCTTCCCGCGCTCGGTCGCCTTCTGCTACGACCAGATCGGCGAGGGGCTGGACCGGCTGGCGCGGGGCTATGGCGAGCGCCATCCCTGCCATGCGACCGCCAGCCAGATGGTCGCGCGCCTCGGCGATGCCGAGATGGGCGAGCTGTTCCAGACGGGCCTGCACGACTTCATCAGCCACGCGGTCGCCCATACCCGGCGGCTGAATTCCGAGATCTACCGCGCCTACCACTTCTGAGGGGCTCGCCCATGCGTCTCGCGATCCGCCACGTGACGACCTATCGCTACACGCCCGAGGTGCAGTCGCTGGCGCTGCGCCTCAGGCTCTTCCCGGTCGAGACGGTACAGCAGCGGCTGGTCTCGTGGTCGGTCACGGTGAACGGGGATGCGGTCGGGCCGCTCTTCCGCGATGCGCTGGGCGAGGGCGAGGGGCTCTGGTTCGCGCGGCGCCGGGGCGAGGTGGCCGAGATCGTGGTCGAGGGCGCGGTCGAGACCAGCGACCACACCGGCGTGCTGGGCCAGTTCGGCCGCGCGCGTCCGGGCGTCTATCTCCGCGACACCGACCTGACGGCGCCGGGCGAGGCGGTGGCGGCGATCGCGGCCGAGGTCGAGGGCGACACCCCGCTTGCGCGGATGCATGCGCTGAACGAGGCGATCCAGACCGGTCTCGACTATCGTCCCGGCGTGACGGATGCCGCCACGACGGCCGAGCAGGCGGCGGCGCTGGGTGCGGGCGTCTGCCAGGACTTCGCGCATGTCTTCGTTGCGGCCGCGCGATCGATGGCCATCCCCGCCCGCTATGTCGTCGGCTACCTGCACGATGCCGAGGCGCCCGAGGCCGCGAGCCATGCCTGGGCCGAGGTGCATCTGCAGGGCCTCGGCTGGGTCGGCTTCGACCCGGTGCACGAGGTCTGCCCGGCGGCGCATCACGTCCGCCTCGCCACCGGCTTCGACGCGGCCGACGCGGCGCCCATCCGCGGCACCCACGAGCCGGGCGTCGAGGAGGAGATGGCGGTCGAGGTCACCATCGGCCCCGCCGGCCAGTCCCAGAAGCAGGGCCAGGGCCAGTCCCAGGGACAGTCGCAGGGTTGACTGACCCGATTGGGCGACGGCGGGGCTGACCACGGGCCTTCGGGCGCGTCGTGTTGCTGGCAGAGGGGGCGTGTCGCCGCGGCGATCATGGGCCACGGCGGCGCAGCGACCCTCTCTCGTTGCCCCATCCTCGCCCAAGTTCTGAAGCAAAGGCTGCGCTGCAGCGTGACCAAGGTGGAGGTCAATCACATGCTTCGCACTCTGATCGTGGCAGTCGCCACCTGGGCGACCATCGCGTCCTCGGCCTCGGCCGTGCCGATCGAGGTCTTCAGCACGGGCGTGGACGTCAACGGTGCCGTCGTCGCCAACGGAACGGTCGGCGATGCGCACTACACGCTGGTCAGTGCGCCGGCCGGCATCTCGACGACCAACGTTCGCGCGGCGGACTCGAATAATGGCTTTCCGATCGGGCCGTGGCTAGGCGACAACACGATCTCGCGCTGGATCGGCCCGAACACCGACAGCGAGTTCAACGGCCCTGTCGGCAACTACGTCTACGAGACGACCTTCGACCTCGATGGGCTGAACGCGGCGACGGCGATCCTGACCGGTAGCTTCGCGACCGACAACACGCCGGGCACGATCGAGCTGAACGGTACCGACGTGGGCGTGGCCAGCAACGGCTTCACGGCCTTCACGAATTTCACGATCACCTCGGGCTTCGTGCCGGGGATCAACACCCTGTCCTTCCTGGTGCGCAATGCCGGTGGGCCGACGGGCCTGCGCGTCGAGATCTCGGGCGAGGCCGAGGCGGTGATCCCGCTGCCGGCGCCGGCGCTCCTGCTGCTGACGGCGCTCGGCGCCCTGACCCTGCGGGCCCGGCGCGCGCAGGTCTGAGACCGCCCGACGCCCCCTGCGACTGACATGACGCCCCGCGCGACCACCGCGCGGGGCGTTTCGTTTCAGCCCTGCGCCGGGGGCCCCGGCCCCTGGCCCGCCCTCTCGATCAGGTCCCAGCGGTTGCCCCAGGGGTCGGACCAGACGACGACGCGGCCATAGGGCTCGTCGCGGGGGGGCTCCTCGATCCGCGCGCCTGCCGCGCGGAGCCGGGCGAGATCGGCCGCGAAATCCCAGGTCTCGAGAAACAGCCAGACGCGCCCGCCGCCCTGACCGCCGATGGCGGCGCACTGCGCCTCGCCCACCGCCCGGGCCAGCAGGATCTCGGTCTCGGCCCCCGGCGGGGCGACGCGGATCCAGCGCTTGCCCCCGCCGAGGTCGGTGTCCTCGCGGCAATCGAACCCGATACGGCGGAAGAAGGCGAGCGCCTCGTCATAGTCGGGCACGAGCAGCGCGACATGGGCGAGGCGCGAGGGCATGGGCCAAGGCTAGCCGGCCGGGGCGCCGGATCCAACCGCGGCCGCGATTTCGCTCTCGCCGCTCGCGGGGGGCGTGCTATGGGCCGCGCGTCCGGGTGACGGGCGGGGGAGGGGCCATGACCTACTGTGTCGCGCTCAAGCTGAAGGCGGGGCTCGTCTGCCTGGCCGATACGCGCACCAATGCGGGCGTCGACAACATCTCGCGCTACGGCAAGATGTTCACCTGGGAGGCGCCGGGCGAGCGGGCGGTCTGCATGATGGTGGCCGGCAATCTCTCGATCACCCAGGGCGTGCTGACGGCGATCGACACGGGGCTCAAGCGCGCGGCGGCGGGCGAGGATGTCGAGACGGTGCTGAACGCCCCCAGCCTCTACCGCGTGGCCGAGATCGTTGGCGGGCACATGGCCGAGATGCAGGGGCGCTATCGCAAGGCGCTGGCCGGCCAGGGCCAGGCGGCGGACGCCTCGATCATCGTGTCGGGCCAGCGGGCGGGCGGCGAGCACCGGCTCTTCATGATCTACAGCCCCGGCAACTTCATCGAGGCGACCGACGACAGCCCCTATCTGCAGATCGGCGAGCACAAGTACGGCAAGCCGATCCTCGACCGGGTGATCGCGCCTGAGACGCCGCTCTCGCGAGCGCTGAAGGCGGTCTATGTCTCGATGGATTCGACGCTGCGCTCGAACCTCTCGGTGGGTATGCCGCTGGACCTGGCGGTGATCCGCGCGGGCGAGTACCGCTTTGCCGTGCGCCGCCGGATCGAGGCCGACGACGCCGAGTTCAACGACATCTCCGAGCGGTGGTCGACGGCGCTGCGCGACGCCTTCGCGGGGATCCCGGACATCCAGGGGGTGTGAGCGCGCAGCGCAGGGGGTGACGGGCAGGCGGCGAGGCGGCAGGCTAGCGGGATCGCCGCGCGAGGTGCCCGATGCCCCGACCGATCCTGACGGCCTGCCTGTTCGCGATCCTGCTGGTGGGGGCCGCGGGCGCCGCGCCCGTCCCGCCAGTTCCGGTGCCAGTGCCGATGCCAGTGCCGGAGGATGGTCCGGCGCCCGAGGCTGCCTGTGGTCTGGGCGCCGCGCGCTGCACCTGGGAGCGGGTGATCGGCGCGGCGACCGATGATCGGGCGCGGGGGGCGGCGCTTCATCCGGGTGGCGAGGTGACGGTCGTCGGCACGGTGCGTCCGCCGGCGGGGATCGGCTCGGCCGCCTGGGCGATGCGGCTCGACCGGACGGGTCGGGTGCTGTGGCACCGCGATCTCGCCCGTGACGGGATCGCGCGGCTGGTCGACGTGGCGCCGGCACCGGACGGGGGCGCGCTGGCGGTCGGCCAGCGGCGCCGGGCGGGCGAGCGGCAGCTGGACTTCTGGGCGCTGGGGCTGGCGGCGGACGGGCGCGTGGCGGGCGAGGTGCACCTGGCCGGCGGCCTGGCCGAGCGGGTGCGTGCCGTTGCCGCCCGCCCCGGTGGCGGGTTCTGGGCCGCGGGCAGCGCGGGGCCCGGGGACGGCGACCTGTGGCTCGCGCGCCTCGACGCGGGCGGACGGCCGGTGGCCGAGCATCGCCATGGCGATCCGGGCGGCAGCGACGGGGCCTATGCCGTGGCCGCGTTGCCCGATGGCGGTGCCGTGGTGGCCGGGCTCGGCTGGTCGGGGGGCGCGCGGCGGCATGACATCTGGGTGCTGCGGGTCGATGCGGCGGGCGCGATCGTCTGGCAGCGCCGCTTCGACGAGGCGCGGGTCGAGGCGGCGACGGCCGTGGTGCCGCTCCCAGGGGGCGACATCGCGGTGGCGGGCGTCGTGGGCGTGGACGGGACGCTCAGCGACGATCTCTGGGTCGCGCGGCTGGCGCCGGACGGGACGCCGCGCTGGCGCCGGCGTCTGGGCGGCGACGGGCGCGAGCGGGCCTATGGCGTGGTGCCCCTGGCGGGCGGCGGCATCGGCGTGGCGGCGATCCGCTGGTTCGAGCCGTCGGATGCGGGCGATGCCTGGCTGATCGGGCTCGACGCCGGCGGCGCGGTGCGCTGGGAGCGCCGCTATGGCGGCCATCTCTGGGACCGGCCCCAGGGGCTGCTGGCGCTGGACGACGGTCTGCTGATGGTCGGCCATACCTCGAGCAGCGGCGCCGGGTTCGAGGACGCCTGGCTGCTGCGCCTCGACGCCGAGGGACGGCGCTGATCCGGCTGTGGCGCGGGCGCCATCCCCCTGCCTAGAGCGCTTGCCGACCTGACTGCGTCAGGTCTCGCGCTCCAGGTTGTTTTGTTTGCCGCATTTTCTTGTCGTCAGACTGGGTCAGTCTGGCTGGAAAGTGCTCTAGGGCCCGGTGGCCCGGTGGACGAAGTGGAGGAAGTCGAGGCGCTGCTGGCGGTCGTCGGTGTCGCGCCGGGTGGTCGAGGTCCCGGCGACACGGAAGCCCTGCGGGGCGAGGTCGTGGGCGGCACCCTCGGTGAAGGTCCAGATGTGGCTCCGGTTGGGGCGGTGGCCCCAGACCTCCTCCAGCGTGGTGGAGGTGACGATCATCCGCCGGGCGGCGCGGGCCTTGGCGGCGAGAAAGGCGGTGGGGTCGGCCACGTGCTCGAGCACCTGGAAGCTGGAGACGATGTCGTGGGTCTTGCGACCGCCGGCGAGGCTGTCGGGCTCGAGCGGTTCGGCCGCGATCGTCACGCCCGCGCAGGGCGGCGCGCGGTGGCGCAGCACCTCGACCTGGGCAGGCGAGAAGTCGGTCAGCGTGAGCGCGACCTCCGTGCCCAGTGTCCGGGCCGCCATGGCCGCTGCCATGGCCGGCAGCTGGCCCGATCCCGACCCGATGTCGAGCACGCGCACCGGCCGGCCGCGGGGGCCGTCGCGCTGCACCGCCGCGATCGCCTCGAACAGCATGGTGACGTCGCGCAGGCAGCGCCGGGCATTGGCCGTGGTGGCGCCTCGCGCCAGCGCCTCGACCCCGCCGGTCGGCGGCGCGCGGTGCTGCACGGTGGCGTAGAACGGCAGATAGTCCTCGTAGCGCGGGCGCAGCACCAGCGGCAGCGCCGCCGGCGGCGGATCGGCGGCATACCGGTCGAGATGGCGCAGCCGGCGCCGGCGACAGAGATCGCCGAGGGCGCGGGCATAGCCTCCGGGCCCGACGGTGGCGGGCGTGTCGCCCTCGAGATCGAGAAGCGCGCCTGCCTGGCGCAGCGCCTGCGCATGATCGGCGGCGGCCCCGTCGGTCCGGGCACGCCAGGACAGGCTGGCGGGCAGCAGGCGGGCGGCGCGGGAGAGCAGGTCGAGGTCGCTTGCCCGCGCGCGCCGGAAGACCAGGAACCCGTCGAGGCAGTCGTCGGCGTGGCTGGCATGGGCTGCCGCCGCGTCGAAGAGGGGGCAGCAGGTGTCCAGCACCACCAGCGGCCTGCCGGCCAGGTCGTCGCGCGGCCGCCCGTCCCAGAGATCATGCGCGAGGATCACGTGGCCCGCGTCCCTGGCCCGCCCGGGACCTGGCCCCTGCCCTGACCCCTGCCCTGGCCCCTGCCCTGACCGGTGCCCCGGCCCCTGCCCTGACCTGCGGCCGAAGGCCTCGTCGAGCTGGCCGCTGCCGCTGGCCGAGGCGGCGGCGATGCCGTTCGCGGCGAGATGCCGGGCAGCCCGGTCGATGGTCGCGGGCGTGATGGACGGATAGGAGCGCATGGCACCTCCTGCGCTGGGCGTGCAGGAGGCACCATGG
>JBCBPG010000148.1:0-8075 GCA_039820865.1 Pseudomonadota bacterium | reverse complement strand
TCCCCCGCGCCGCCCAGGTCCGCCAGCGCCAGAGGGTGGTCCTCCCTCCGCCGACCAACGCGCCCCTGCGCCCGCGCCCGCCCACGACATCATTGGCGCGATCCGGTGACCATTCCCCGAACGCTCACGCCTGCGAGACGCACCTGGCCCCGATCCACGTTCGCGACCTGTTCAGCGATTCGGGCCCAACCTGACGTGGGAGGGCGCGCGCAGAGGCGGTCGCGGAAAAGGAACTGGCTGACATCCCGCCGGTGCTTATGTTGAGGCACGAGGGGCGGTGAAGGTCCGCCCGATGGAGGGAGGGCCATGATGACCGGACCGCTGGCGGGGTTTCGCGTGCTCGACCTCACCTCGATGATCTCGGGGCCGACGGCGACCATGGTGCTGGCCGACCAGGGCGCCGAGGTGATCAAGGTCGAGCGACCGGATGGCGGCGACCATACGCGCCGGGTCTCGACGCGGCGCAACGGCGTGACGGCCTCCTTCGTCAACAACAACCGCAACAAGCGCTCGGTGGCGCTCGACCTCAAGGACCCGCGGGGTGTCGAGGCGCTGATGGCGATCGCCGCGCGCTCGGACGTGGTGGTGCAGAACTTCCGCCCCGGCGTGGTCGACCGGATGGGGATCGGCGAGGCGGCGATGCGCGCGGTGAAGCCGGATGTCATCTATGTCTCGATCTCGGGCTTCGGCTTCGAGGGGCCGTATGCGCAGAAGCCTGTCTACGATCCGCTGATCCAGGCGGTCTCGGGGCTGGCGACGGTGCAGGCGGGCTCGGACGAGGCGCGACCGCGGCTGGTGCGCACCATCGTGCCGGACAAGCTGACCGGCCATGTGGCGGCACAGGCGATCACGGCGGCGCTGCTCCAGCGGATGCGCACGGGCGAGGGGCAGCATGTGCGCCTCTCGATGCTGGACGCGATCGTGGCCTTCCTCTGGGGCTCGGACATGGGCGGGCACACCTTTGTCGGCGACGAGCGGGCGAGCGAGACGGCGCAGAGCTTCATCGACCTGATCTACGAGACCGCGGACGGCTACATCTCGGTCGCGGTGCAGTCGGACAAGGAGTGGCAGGCGCTGGTGCGCGCCTTCGCCACGCCGGAATGGCTGGAGGACCCGCGGTTCCGGACGACGGCCGACCGGCAGCGCAACATCGATGCGCGCCTGGCGCTGACGCAGGAGGTGCTGCTGACGGACACCGCCGAGGCCTGGCTGGCGCGGCTGGAGGCCGAGGGCGTGCCCTGTGCGCCGGTGCTGACGCGCCGCGAGATGGTGCGCCATCCGCAGGTGGCGGCGAACGGCATCCTCGCCGAGCATCCGCATCCGCAGGCAGGGCGCCTGCGACAGGCGGTACCGGCGGCGCGGTTCTCGGCCGCGCCCTTCGCCGAGCCGCGACCGGCGCCGGTGCTGGGGGCCGATACGCGGGCGGTGCTGGCCGAGGCGGGGCTGGCCCCGGCGGCAGTCGAGGCGCTGGTGGCCGAGGGCGTGGCGCTGGCGCCCGACGCCAAGGACACGGCAGCGGCATGATCGACTTTCACTACTGGCCGACGCCGAACGGGTGGAAGGTCGCGATCATGCTGGAGGAGTGCGGTCTCGACTACCGCATGATCCCTGTGAACATCTCCAGGGGCGAGCAGTTCCGCCCCGAGTTCCTTGCGATCAGCCCGAACAACCGGATGCCGGCGATCGTCGACCATGCGCCGCCCGCGGCCTATGGCGCGGGCGCGGTGTCGGTCTTCGAATCGGGCGCGATCCTCGCCTACCTGGCCGAGCGGACGGGGCGGTTCATGCCCGCCGATCCGCGCGGGCGGCTGGCGGCGCAGGAGTGGCTGTTCTGGCAGGCGGCCAACCAGGGGCCGATGGCGGGGCAGGTCAGCCATTTCCGGAACTACGCGCCCGAGGGTGAGAAGACCGGCTACGCGCGGGAGCGCTATGTCGGCGAGTACGTGCGGCTCCTCGGCGTGCTGGAGCGGCGTCTGGAGGGGCGGGACTACATCCTTGGCGACTATTCCGTCGCCGACATGATGGCCTGGCCCTGGGTGCTGATCGCCAAGGCGATGGACGTGGCCCTCGACGACCATCCGCGGGTCAGCGACTGGCGCGCACGGGTGAAGGAGCGGCCGGCGGTTCAGCGGGCCGTGAACCTCGGCAAGGAGCATCGCCGCAAGGCGCCGCCGACCGACGAGGAACGGAAGATCCTGTTCAACCAGCGCTGACGCGCAACGCGCGGTGGTGGGTCGTATCGCCCACCCCGCCTCTCCCCCATGACCATAACCGCCGCCGATCGGACCCCGTCCGGACGGCCATGATTCATGGGGCATGCCTCCCCTCGCGCGCCGACCGGTCCAGACCAGCGGAGCGCCCATGCCGAACGCGACCCATATCGCCCAGCACGCCCAGACCCTCGCGAACCAGGGGAGCTTCTCGGCGCCGCCGCCGATCGATGCCTCGGTCGCGGCCTTCGAGGTCTCGGACTTCAGCGTGATCGACCTGGCCACCGGAGGGGCCGCGGCGGTGACGGTGCACCGGGTGCCGGGGCTCCTGCCCGAGCGCCACAGCCGGCTGGAATACCGCACCGGCCCGACCGCGATCGGCGAGCTTTCGCAGCCCGTGGGTCCCGGCACGACGGTGATCGAGGGACTGAACGACGGTGTCGTCACACAGATCTCGATCCGGCTGGTGAGCTTTGACGAAGCGACGGGCGCGGAGGTGTTCGGCGCCTGGTCGCCGGCGCAGGCGGTGACGACGACGCGGTACGAGGCGCACAACTTCGTCTCGGACACCACGGATCCGCCGGCGAGCACGGCCGGGCGCTGGACGGCGACCTGGGCGGGGGCGATCGACGGTGGCGGCTATGCGCGCTTCACCTCGGCGAGCGCCTCGCAGGCGATCATCGACACGGCGCGGGCGCTGGTGGCCGCCGGGCCGGTCACGATGCTGGCGATCATGGAGCTGCGCAGCGACGGCGCGGCGACCTCGTCGCTGCGGGTGACGGGCACGCCCGCGGCGGGGGCGGCGATCGACGTGGCGGCGCGCGTGACCTGGGCGGACGGCGCGGTGGCGGTGACCGCCTCGGCCGGGGCGACGGGCGTGAGCGCGACGCGGGTTGCCTGGGACGCAGGCGCGGGGACGGCGCGGCTGGCGCTGGTGGCGACGCTGCCGGATGGCGCGGCCGACGCGCTGAGCATCGCGGTCGAGGGCGCGGACACCGCGTTCCGGGGCATCGACCTCCGCCGCTGGTCGGCCGGCGACACCGCCTGGCCCGAGGCCGAGCCGGTGGCGACGCACAGCCTGGTCGCGCGGACCGTTGCGCCGGCGGTGACGCCCTTCGACGGTGCCACGCTGGAGGCGACGGAGGCCGACCCGCGCACCCTGCCCTTCACGGTCTTCGGCAGCGAGGTGGCGGACAGCACGACCGCCTCGGTGCGGACCAACGCGCTTTCGGGCGCGAGCGTGACGGCCGGTGGCAGCGGCTATGCCGACGGGACCCATGTGCTGGCGGCGAGCGGGGGCGAGGGCGGGACGGTCAGCGTCACGGTCTCGGGCGGTGCGGTCACGGGCGCGGTGGTCGCGACGGCGGGCCGGAACTACCAGGTGGACCCGGCACTGGACCTCTCGGCGATCCCGGGCGGCAGCGGCGCGGCGGTTGCGGTGAGCCGGGCGCAGGTGGCGCGCGACTTCTGGCCGGCGGTGAACGACGGCGTCACGCGGGCGACCTGGTCGGACAAGGCGCTCGGCGAGGGTGCGTTCGTGGTCGAGGGGTTCCTCGGCGAGGGCGGGTTCCACGCGGCCGGCACGGCGCATGAGTTGCCCTCGGGCCTGACGGTCGAGGTCACCGAGGACGGCAACTGGCGGGTCGACCAGGGCGGCGCGCGCGACATCGATGCCGAGGACGAGGGCGAGCGCCGCGTCTTCGGCCTGGTCCTGACCAATGGCGGCAAGCGCACGGTGATGGACCTGCCGGTCGGGCTGGCCGGCGCACAGCCGCGGCGCATGCGCATCATCGGGATGCCCGCGATCCACGGTTCGGGCCGCTGGGGCGACAGCCTGACCGCGATGCCCGGGCGCATCGCCGAGGGTGACACTGGATCGGCGACGGTCAGCTACACTTGGTTCAGGAACGGCCAGCCGATCGAGGGCGAGACCGATTTCAGGCTGCGGCTGGTGCCCTCGGTCGCGGCGCTGGGCGATGCGATCTCGGTCAGCGTGGCCTGGAGCGACGGGGCGACGCAGGAGAGCTGGGAGACGCCGGCCGTCACGGTGAAGACGTGGAAACACGTGGACGACGGCGGGGTCATCCGCTTCGGGGCGCTGACGCCGGCGGGGCTGTTCGGCGTACCGGTGGCGACGGACGAGGTCACGATCACCTCGGGCAACGGGGCGGGGCACTGGGAGCTGCGCACGGGCGGCGGCGTCGCCTTCCTGCGTCCGACGGCGGGTCCCTCGACGCCGGGCTCGGACCCGGTGACCTCGGGCGAGAGCGTGATCTCGGGAACCTACACGCTGGGGCTCTCGAACGGCGACACGCTGACGGTGACGGTGATCCCGGGGGTCTACACGGCCCTGCTGAAGCGCGACATCGAGGTGCTGGCGCAGGATCTCGGCGCGCCGGCGGGCAGCGGGCAGTACGCGTTCGACTTCTCCTCGGGCGGGCGGATCGAGCTCTGGAACTCGGGGATCTGGGGCCATGTGGACGACCCGGCCTCGGCGGGGACGCGGATCACGGAGCTGGTGCTGAACGGCTCGGACGCGGATGGCGGGCCGGGCGCGCTGGTGGTGGCGTCCTACGACGCGGCCGAGCCGACGGTGGTGACGGGCCCGGTACATATCGCCGAGGCGCGCAACCTCTCCTGGCAGGTCGACCTCGCCCATGCGCCGGCGCTGGACGACACGGGCTCGACCTTCGCGAGCGGGCGTCTCATGGCGATCGACAGGCTGGGGCGCACGGTGGCGATCGAGGACTGCCGGGTGCGCGGTCCCGGCCACATGCGCGAGCGGCTGGCACGGGCGATCGAGCCGGCGGGCGTACTGCTGGGCGCGGGGGCAACGCCGCTGGTGCCGGGCCAGACGCCGGTGCTGGCGCTGCGGGGCGTGGCGGTGGCGGATATCGGCACGGTGATGGCGCATGATCTCGGCGCGGTCGAGGTGAGCGACTGCCGGGTCGAGCGCTGCGGGGCGCGGCCCTTCGCGCTGGCGGCGGGGCCGGACACGACGGCCTCGGCCTCGGTGACGCTGCAGCGCTCGCTGTTCTCGGACCCGCTGGGGATCGATGCCTGGCGGGCGGGGGCCTGGGTGACGGTCACGCCTTCGGGCATGACGGGCTTTGCCCCGACCTATCGCCCTGGCATCGCGGTGACGGTCGAGGACTGCGTGATGCTGCCGGGCCAGGCGATGAGTGCCGCGATGGCGGGCGTGGTGCTGGCGCGCGACGCGAGCCTCGGCGACGGTTCGGCCGAGGACGATTTCGGCGTGGTCTTCACGCCGTTCTCGCTGGAGCGGACGCTGATCCTGACGGGACTGGACGCGGGCGTGGCGCTGTCGAGCGGCGAGGCAGGCGCGATTCTCGATGCCAGCGTGCTGCAGGATGCGCGGGGCGCGGGGCTCGGCATCCTCGGCGGTGCGGGCCGGCCGGCGGTGACGCATGACAACGGCTTCCGCCCGCTGGGCACCGGGTTCACGGTGAACGACAGCGCGGCGGGCGCGCTGGTGCTGGGCGGCGGCACCGGGGGTGTGGGCGGCACGGTGCTGTCGGCGGCCGACGCGCTGGCGGCGCTGGGAGCCACGGACGCCGCGGGGCTGGCGCCTCGCGTGCTGGCCGCAGCGCTCGACGGGTTCCGCCCCGAGGCCGAGGGCGCGCTGGACCCGGACGGCACGGGCGCGGTGGCCGGTGCCATCGCGGGCGACGGGACGTTTAAGGGCGATCTCTCCGCGCTGCCGGCGGTGCAGCCGCTGCCCTGGGGGATCGCCACCTGGGGCCTCGACCGGATGGTCAGCGGCATCGGCTGGGGCGCGATCCCCGAGCAGGCCGACACTGCCTTCAAGGTGCAGCCGACCCGGCTTTCGGGTCCTGCACCGATGGCGGTGCATGTCCAGCTCAAGGGCATCGACCGTGACGAGCGGCTGGTGGACGACGTGCTCTGGGACTTCGAGGAGGACTACGAGTACGACGTGCTGCCGCTGGAGAGCCGGGCGCGGCGCACCTCGCGCTACGGCTCGGGCTATGTCTCGGGCCATGTCTATCGCACGCCGGGGACCTACACGATCACGGCGACGCATCGCACGCGGCTCGGCCATGAGCGCTCGACCTCGATCGCGGTGACGGCGCTTGATCCCGACACGGTCTATCCCGGCGCGGACACGGTCTGCGTCTCGACGCTGGGCGACTTCACGGGGGCGCCGGCGGGGGCGCTGCAGGCGGCAAGCGTGGCCGAGGTGATCGCGCTGCGCCCCGGCACCTCGGGCCCGCGGCGGGTGCTGTTCCGCCGGGGCGAGGAGATCTACCTCTCCGACAGCTTCTCGCAGCGCACGAACGACTATTTCGGTGCCTTCGGACCGGTCGAGGACGGCAAGCCGCATCTGCGCCGCGACGCCAACTCGGCCGGTGCGGGGCATTTCCGCTCGGGCGGCGGGGCCGACATCATCGTCACCGGGCTCGAGATGTCGGACAGCTACGACGCGGCCGACCCGGTGCCCGCCAGCGAGCATCCCGAGCAGGCGGTGCTCTATACCGGCTACAGCGCGGTCAACTCGCATACCCGCAGCACCATCACCGACTGCACGATGCGGGGGATGCGGATCATGGTGCAGCTGAGCTTCAGCACCGCGATCAGCAACTGCTACTTCACCGACTGGTACGACTACGGCTGTCTCGGCACCGCGGTGAAGACGCTGATCATCGGCAACCGGATCGCGCAGAACCCGGACGCGGCGGACTTCCTCGACGGCAAGACGGCGAACAGCGGGGTCACGCCCAACGGGGCCGATCACGGGCCGGTCCGCTGCGGGCGCACCGAGCAGACGGTGGTCGCCAACAACCACCTCGAGAGCTGGAACGGCTGGACGATCGGGATCGCGGCCGACGGGTCGTCGCGCTCGGTGCACCAGCCCTGCCTGCGCCTGCTGGTCACCAACACGCCGACCGCGCGGGAGAGCGCGGTGGTGACGGGCAACCACCTGGTGGGCGGCATCACGCAGCTCGCCGTCCAGCAGAACTCGGCCCCGACACAGCCGCTGGTGCCCAATACCGGCACGCTGATCGACGGCAACTTCTTCGAGAACAACGGCAACGTGGCCCGCGCGATCCAGCTGGCCTATCCGACCTCGGCGGTGCGCAACAACATCTTCCACAGCCGCGACATCGCCGACAACATCGCGAACGGCATCTCCTCCTTCGCGGTGCTGTTCGCCAGCGACACCTCGGCCGAGGGGCTGGCGAGCCGGCGCGACGTCGTCTCGAACACGGTGCTGCTGGAGACGGCGAAGCCCGACAAGACCTTCGAGATCTCGCGGAACTCCGGCACGCCCTACCCGGCGCTCGACCAGCGCAACAACGCGGTCTCGGTGGCGGGCTACGGCAATGCGGGCGACTTCCCGGCGATCGCGCCGCTCGACAACTTCCACCCCGCGCCCGGCAGTGCGCTGGTCGACGGCGCGATCGGCACGGCGCCGGTGCGCGACTATCGCCTCAGCCTGCGCGACGCGGTGGCGAGCACCGGCGCGCTGGCGCCCTTCACGGCGCGGGAGATCGACGTGACCGCGGGCGGCGGGGTGCCGCTGGCGGGCGCGGTGACGACGGGGGGCATGCTGACGCTGGCCGCCCGCGTGGCGCGCGACGGGTCCGGCACGCGCCAGGTGCTGGGCGTGGGCGGCGACGGGCTTGAGCTGCTCTCGCCCTCGGGCCGGATGCGCCTGGCGCTGCGCCTCGACGACGGCTCGGTGCTGGTGGACACCACGCTCGACGGGCTGGCGGCCGAGGGGGCCTTCGTCTCGGTCATGCTGGCGGTCGACCTGGCCGGCGGGCTGACGGGCGGGCGCACGATCAGCCTCTGGGTCGATGGCGCGGAGGTCTATTCGCAGCC
>JBCBPG010000147.1:0-8119 GCA_039820865.1 Pseudomonadota bacterium | reverse complement strand
CGAGGTCGCGCGCTGTCTCGAGGCGGGTCTGACCGAGAGCCCGGTCGTCCCGCTGGCCGAGAGCGTGGCGGTAATGCAGACCGTCGACCGCATCCAGGCAGACGTGAACGCGGGCCTCGCCGCGGCCTGAGTGGTGGCCAGGGTGGCGGGCGGTACTGGCGGGGCCGCACCCCCTCCCGCGTCAGGATGCGGCAGATTCGCTGAACCCGCGGCTAACATCCGCGCCGCCGTTGCGCCCTGCCACCCTGCAGCGTTCGGGGAATGGTTACCTTCGCACCGCTACAATGTCGTGGGCGGGTGCGGCCGCAGGGAACCGCGGCGGGCGCCGTCTCCCCGGCCGGCGGCGTCGGCATCGGCCGGGACCGGAGCCCTGTTCAGCCGGGGTTCGCGGGTGCTTCGGGCCGGGCGCCGGCGGCGGTGGGGCTGCGGGCGGCGTCGATCAGGGCCGCGAGGCTCCCCTCCTCCTCGACGAAGGTCGCCTCGTCGAGCGCGACCAGCGCGGCGCGGGCCGCGTCGATCGGGGAGCGGTCCTCGAGGAGACGGGCGACCAGCGCCGGCAGCGTCTCCTCCAGCGGCTCCTCCAGCACGAAGCCTGCGCCGCGCCCGGCGACCCAGCGCCCGGTCTCGGCCGCCGCGGGGGCGATGGGGGGGCAGCCGAACCAGCCCCCTTCATAGAGCCGGTTGGGCAGCAGCCAGGCCGAGTTCAGCCCCGCATCCATGAAGTCGCCTGCCCAGACCACGTCGACGCCACCGTAGAGGTCGCCGAGATCGTCGGGCGCGCGGTAGCGCCCGCCGTAGCGGATCGCCGGCGCCGCCGCGACGCGCGCGTCGAAGTCCGGGATCTCGCCGAGCGCGGGATAGCCGCGGAGCACGATCTCGACGCGGTCGGGAAAGCGCTGGCCGAGCGCCTCGAGCAGCGCGAGCGATCGGGCGCAGCGGAGGTTGCCGAACCAGCCGATCCGGAGCCGCCCGTCCGCCCCGTCCGGCGCCGCGCCCCGGCGCGCGGGATCGTCAGGTCGCGCCGCCATCCGGTTCTCGACCAGCTGCACGGTCGGGCAGGAGGCGTGGCGGCGGGCGAAGTACTCGCGCTCGAAGGCGGGCGATGACAGCCAGACCGCCGCGCAGCGCCTCAAGAGCCGCCCCTCCAGCGCCCGCATCGCCCGGCCCACGGCATCCTCGCGCACCATCATGCGGTGGATGTCGAGGCACTCGTAGACCAGCGGCGTGCCCCGCGCGCCCTTGCCCAGCGCGGCCGCCGCGCTCGCCAGCATGTCGAGGTTGCGCGCCACGACCACGTCCACGGCGCCGAGATCGTGTCCCGCGGCGCGCGCCCGCCGCGCGCCGCGCATGATCGCCGCCAGGCGCTGGAGATAGGCGTTGTCGCGCGTGGTGCCCAGGTCGGCCACCACCCAGGGCGGCCGCTCGGTCCGCCCTCGGCTCATGGCAAAGCCCAGCACCTCGAAGCCGTCGCGCTGGAAGCCGGCGACGCGGCGATGCACGGCGGCATCGCCCCAGTCATGGGCGAAATAGGCGACGCGCCGGCGCTGCGACGGCCGGGTCAGGGCGCGCTGCATGTCGGCTCTCCCACGCCCTCGCGACGGCGCAGCGGCGCGCCGCCGTCGACGGCCCCTGCCCCCCGGACGACCTGCGCCAGGAAGGCCGATCCCCAGGCGGTGTGCATGATGGCGAGCGCGAGGCCTGCCCAGAGCCCCTCGGCCCGGCCCAGCCGGCGCACCGCCCAGCCGCAGGCGAGCGCCACAACGCCGAGATAGAGCATCGGATAGGCCAGCCCCAGCACCGTGAAGGGCAGAAGCACCGCGCTGCCGCCCAGCGCCAGCACGTGCAGCGCCGGGATCGCCTGGCGCGGCTTGGGACGCAGGCGATGCTTGGCCAGCATCCGCGCCCGGCCGCGGCCGTAGTTGGCGTATTGCCGCCAGAGCCGCCCCGGCGTGCCGCGCACCACGATGCCGATGCGCCACTCGGCCGCCAGCCAGATCCGCCCGCCCCGCTCGGTCAGGCGGCGGTCGTACTCGGCATCCTCGTTGTGGCGGAAGGTCTCGTCATAGCCGCCGAGCGCGCAGTAGGTGGCCAGGTCGAAGGCCGCGTGGTGGCCGTGATCGACCAGGCCCGAGCGCGTGCCGCCCCGATGCGCCGACCCGCCCGCGCCGAGCGGCGTGTCGATGATCGCGGCCAGCGCGCGGCCGAAGGGCGTGTCGCCCTCGGCATCCATCGGCACCACGACCGACTGGAGATCGCGCTCGACCATCAGCCGGGCCACGCCCATGACATAGCCCGCCGGATAGCGCGAATGGGCGTCGCATCGGACCATGACGCGGTGCTGCGGCCCTGCCAGCGCCTCGACCGCGCGGTTGACGCCGGCGCTCTGGATCCGGGCAGGGTTGTCGACCAGCGTCACGCCGGGATGGCGCGCCGACAGCCCGGCGACGATCTCGCGCGTCCGGTCGGTCGAGCGCCCGTCGGCGATCGCCACCGTCACCCCCGCCATCGCCGGATCGCCGACCAGCGCCTCGACGCAGGCCTCGATATGCCCCTCCTCGTTGAAGGTGGGGATGACGACGAGGACCTCGGCGGGGGTCAGCGCGCTCATCCCGTGAAGCCCTTCCAGATCGCGCCCATGTCGCGGTCGAGGAAGGCCGAGAGCCCGGCGTTGCGCTTGGAGAGGTGGTCGGTGAGATAGGCGCGCGTGTCCTCGGCCATCGGCGCGGGACGCTCGGCCTTGAGCAGGATCGGGTTCACCCGCTCGAACCAGTGGTAGTGGATCTTGCGGTCCAGCTTCACCCGCCAGCCGCCGCGGCTGTCGAGATGGTTGACGTAGCGCCGCGCCACGATGCGCGAGCCGACGATGTTGAGCGACAGCTGCCCGCCGAGCCAGGTGGGATAGAAGGTGCGGTTGTACCAGGATCGGTCGGGATCGACCGTCATGCCGGGCGCGCCCAGGAACCCGGTCACCTCGTCGACCACGCCCTGGGTGTCCTTCACGAAGTCCTCGAACACCACGACCTTGACCCGCTCGCGCCCGAACAGCGCGGCATAGCGCTCGAGATGCGGCAGGTAGGTCGAGCCCAGCACGATCGAGGGCTGGGTGACCAGCGCGCGTTCGAAGCGGTCGGTGATCCGCCCCGACTTCACGCCGTGGAAGTACTGCGAATAGGCCCGCGCCACGGGATCGCGCAGCATGAAGATCAGGCGCACTTCCGGCAGCATCGCCTGGATGCGCACGGGCGCCACGGCCGAGAACAGGTAGGTGGTCGAATCCTCGCCCACGAAGCCGCGCCCGGCAAAGGGCGCGAAACGGGCGGCGTATTTCGCGCGGAACGCCTCGTTGCCCGGGTCGTTGTCGTAACGCACCAGCCGGCCGCGATCGACGAAGAAGAAATCGGGATGCGTGATCGGGTCGTCGGCGTCGAAATAGTGGATCTCGTCTTCCGGCATCCCGATGTCGGGATGCTGGTCGAGGACGAAGTGCAGCGAGGTCGTGCCGCATTTGGGCGCGCCGCCGATGATGAAATCGGGCAGCCGCTCGCTCTGGCCGACCTCGGGGGCCCTGGCTTCGCGCAAGATCGTTCTCCCGGTGCTGGTCGGCGCTAGTCGGCGTAGCCGCGGTCCGAGCATTGCACCCCCTCGCCACCGAGGGGGACGTAGGAGACGCACCAGTATCGCGCCTCGGCCGTCGTCTGGGGATCGGCCAGGCCGAGCCACCCTCTGATCCCGGGCGATCCCGCCCAGAGGCTGAGGTAGATCTGGCTGGGCGTCGCGGGCAAGCGCGAGATGTCCTCCGGCGCAAACTGGTACAGAAGCCGTCCGTCAGCGTACCAGGTCACCCGGTCCGGGAGCCATTCGAAGGCATAGAGATGCGGGCCCGCCGCCGCGTCGAAGCCCAGCGCCACCGATTCGCCCGGCATCTTCCGCTTGTCGGCGAAGACGTTGATGTAGACCCGCGTCGTGTCCTGGCCGAGGAACTCGAAGTCGATCTCGTCATGCGGGTCGCCGCGATGCGGGCCGGTATAGGTGAAGAAGGCCGAGTTGAGCCCGTCGCCCTGCGCCGCCTGCATCACCACCTCGTAGCGGCCGTAATGCACGTCGGCCCGGTGGCGAATCTCGCCCGAGACGAAGCGCTTGTCACCCACGGCGGCCGGATCCTCGGCCGGGCGGAGGTCGATCACGATCGCGCCGTCCTCCTGCGCGACCCGCTCGCGCGACCACGCCGTGTCGGTCCAGCGCCCCGGATGGCTGTAGTCCGAGACCTCGATCGCGCGCGAGAACGGGACCGCGCCCTCCAGGAGGATTGCCTCGTCCGCGAGGGCAGCGGGCGGCAGAGCCGCCAGAAAATGTCCCGCGAGTCCAAGGACCGTACAGCGCCGCATAGAAGCCTCACAGCCACCAGGATTTTGTGTTACGCAGTTGCAGCAAGTTACCCGGTCGAGGCGTTTGGAGTCTACCGGCCACGCATACGAGGGGCGCGGAGGGGCATGGTGCGTAACGGCGGTCCTGCGGATCCTGTCGTCAGTGTGGTCGTGGCCGCCTACCAGGCCGAGGCCTTCGTGACCAAGGCGATCGCCAGCGCGCTCGACCAGGCAGGCCTCGTCGTCGAGGTCCTGATCTCGGACGATGCCTCGCGCGACGACACCGTGGCGGTGGCCGAGGCAGAGGCCGCGAACGATCCCCGCATCCGCGTCCTCCGCGCGCCCCGCAATGGCGGTCCCTCGGTCGCGCGCAACCGCGCGATCGACGCCGCGCGCGGGCGCTGGATCGCGGTACTCGATTCCGACGACCGCTTCCTGCCCGGCCGGCTCGCGCGGATGGTCGCCTTCGCCGAGGATCGGGGCGCCGATATCGCCTTCGATCTCTTCGCCGAATGCGATGTCGCGGGGAACCGGATCGGCGGCAAGATCGCCCCCCCGGTCCATGTGCCCGAAGAGTGGGACCTCGCGCGCTGGGCCTCGGACAACCGGATGTATGACGGCGAGGGAACCGGCTATCTCAAACCCCTGTTCCGACGTGATTTTCTGCAGTCGAACGGCATCCGCTACGACGAGACGCTGCGCAACAGCGAGGACTACGCCATCGTCGCCGAGGTTCTGGCCCGCGGCGGCGCGGTCTGGTGCATGCCGGAGACGGGGTATCTCTACACCCGCCGCGAGGGCTCGCTCTCGCACCGCATCGGCCAGCGTGAACTCAGCGCGCTGATCGTGGCCGACGCCGCGTTCCGCGCGCGCCATCCCGGCCTCGACGCGGCCGCGGTAGCGGCGCTCGACGACCGGCTGCGCTCGCTCGACCGCGCGATGACGCTGGCGACAACCATCGACGCGCTCAAGGAGCGCTCGCCGATCCGCGCCGCCGGCACGATCGCGCGCGAACCCGGCGCCTGGATGCTCTTCATGCGCTGGTTCGGCGAGATGGCAGGCAAGCGCGTCAACGCCCTGGTGGGGCGGCACAGACGAGGCTGAAGCCCATGACCAAGCAGGACCGCATCGACGCGCCGGCCCCCGGGGGCGCAGCCGGCATCGACGCCGACCCCGGGCGGCCGGCCGAGACGGTGACCGTCTGCATGTGCACCTATCGCCGCGAGCACCTGGCCGAGACGCTGAAGACCGTGCTGGCGCAGGAGCTGCCGGAGGGGCTGAGCTTGACCGTCGTCGTGGCCGACAACGATGCCACGCCCTCGGCCCAGCCTGTGGTCGAGGCCGCCGCCGCCGCCACGACGATCCCGGTCCGCTATGTCCACGCGCCCGAGCGCAACATCTCGATCGCGCGCAACGCCTGCCTCGACGCGGCCGACGGCGACTGGGTCGCCTTCATCGACGATGACGAGCTCGCGCCCCCTCACTGGCTGGCCGCGCTCTGGCAGCAGGCCCATGCCGGAGGGCTCGACGTGGTCTTCGGCCCGGCCTATGCGCGCTATCCCGAGGGCACGCCCGACTGGATCCGCCAGGACGACCACCTGACCAACCACGTACCCGTCCATCGCGGCGAGGTCCGCACCGGCCAGACCAGCAACGTGCTGATGCGCTGGCGGGGCTCGCCGATCCGCGAACAGCGCTTCCGGCTCGAGAACGGGCGCACGGGGGGCGAGGACGTGGAGTTCTTCTTCCGCCTCCACCGCCTCGGCCAGCGGATGGGCGTCACGGACAGGGCCGCGGTCCACGAGACGCCCGGCCTCAACCGCCTGACCTTTGGCTGGCTCCGCCGCCGGCGCTTTGTCACCGGCCAGTTCCACGGCGCCTATTCCGGCCCCGTGCCGCGGTCGTTGCGCCATGACGGCGTGCTGCTGGTCGGCGCGGCGGCCAAGGCGGCCTACAGCTTCCTGCGCGCCGGGCTGGCGCTGCCGGTCGCGCGGCACCGCAACCGCTGGGCGCTCCGCGGCTGGTTCCACCTGGGCGTCTGTGCCGCGGTCCTGGGGATCGCCCAGGCCAACCAGTACTGACGATGGCTGCTGCCGAAACGCCTCAGGTCGTCGTCGTCATCCCCGCCTGGCGGGCCGAGGCGACGGTCGGCCGGGCCGTGCGCTCGGCGCTGGGCCAGAGCGTGCCGGTCGCCGTGGTCGTGGTCGACGACGCCTCGCCCGATGCGACCGCCGAGGCCGCCCGCGCGGCCGATGACGCCAGCGGCCGCCTGACGGTGCTGCGCCAGGCCCGGAACGCCGGCCCCGCCGCGGCCCGCAACCGCGCCATCCGCGAGAGCACGGCCCCCTGGATCGCGCTGCTCGACGCCGACGACTGGATGGAGCCGGGGCGGATCGAGGGCCTGCTGGCGGCGTCCGAGGGCTGGGACATGGTCGCCGACGACCTCTGGCGCTCGGTCGAGACCGCGCCCGAGGCGATCACCGGCCGCCTGCTCGCCGCCAGCGATTTCGCGCCCTACAGCTTCGATGCGGCCGGCTTCGTGACCGCCAACCTGCACGGCGCCCACGGCACGCGGGGCGAGGCCGGGTTCCTCAAGCCGCTGATGCGCCGCGCCTTCCTCGACGGGGCCGGGCTCGCCTATGACGAGGGCATGCGCCTCGGCGAGGACTACGACCTCTACACCCGGGCGCTGGCGCGGGGGGCGCGGTTCCGGGTGGTGAACCCGCTCGGCTATGTCGCGGTCGAACGCGCTGGCTCGCTCTCGGGCCGCCACGGCGCGGCGGAACTCGCGGGCCTCGTCGCCGCCGACCGCGCGATCCTCGCGGGCGAGACGCTCGACGCCCCGGCCCGTGCCGCCGTCGGCCGCCACCTCGCCGGCGTGCGGCGCGAGCTCGCCTGGCTTCGCCTGATCGACGCCGTCAAGGCGCGCGCGCCCGGCAAGGCGCTCGCCTCCTTCGCGGGCCCCCCGGACGTCGCCGCCACGCTGGTCGCACGGCTGGCCGAGCAGGTCTGGCTCCGCGGTCGCCGTCGCCTCGGCCTCGAGCCCCGGGCCGAGTGAGCACCGCCCCCGACATCCTGATGGTCGCCGATCCGCGCTTTGCGGGCGGCACCTCCTCGGCGCTGATCGCCGATGTCGAGGCTTTCGTGGCCGCGGGCGCCAGCGTGGGCCTGATGCCCGTCCGATCCGCCTTTCTGGACGACATGGGCGAAGCCTGGCATCCGGGCGTGCGCGCCCTTCTCGACCACGCCACGGTGCGCGAGATCGCACCGGGCGCCGTCACCGCCGGCACGGCCTTTCTCCACCACCCGGCGATCTTCTACCGCGGCACGCGCGAGCGCGCGGCGATCAGCGCCCGCCAGTCGGTGCTGGTGGCCCACCAGACCCCGTTCCGCGGCGACGGCTCGATCGAGTACGACCCCGTCGCCACCACCCGCCAGATCCGCCGCGCCTTTGGCACCCGCCCGCTCTGGGCGCCGATCTCCGGCGTCTGCCGCGCCCAGCTCGCCTGTTTCGCGCCGCTGATCCGGCTGACGGGCGAGGACTGGTACAACGTCTTCGACACCGACGCCTGGGTGGCGGGCCGCGCGGCGCTGTCGGACGACACGATCACCATCGGCCGCCATGGCCGTCCCGACCGGCTGAAATGGCCCGCCACCCAGGCGTCGGTGTCGAAGACGTTGTACCAGTCCTCGCCCGTCAGCCGGATCAGCGGCGCGAAACAGGCGAGCTGGGCGCGGCAGACGCCGGAGATCGG
>JBCBPG010000146.1:0-8125 GCA_039820865.1 Pseudomonadota bacterium | reverse complement strand
ATTACGTTGCGCGCGCCGTCGGCTACAAGGACCTGCTCCTCCGCGAGCGCGGGGGCAAGGTCGAGGTGACCGTCAGCTATGCGATCGGCGATCCGGAGGGCGACTGCCTCTTCATCGCGATCTCGCAGACGCATCTCTCACCCTCCGACTTCGAGGCGGGTGACGCCGAGGCCACCTGGCGCGAGATCTGGCGGACGCGCGACTGCATCGCGCTTGCCGAGACCAACGCCTTCCAGAGTGGCACGCCGATGGCCTGGATGGATGACGGCCGGCTGGGCGTCTTCGTCAGCGATCTGCAGTACGACGAGTTCTTCCGCGCCCAGCCTGGCGTCGGCCCGCAGGCCCCCGAGAGCGACCTCGGCAAGACGCTGGCCATCGATGTCGAAACGGGCGAGGCCGAGATCCTTTGTTTCGGACACCGCAACGGAGGCGGCGTCGCCATCACCGACGGCCGCTTCTGGCTGAACGAGGCCGGTAACAACTACTGCTGGCCCTTCGAGACTTATGGCATCGACTACCTGGTCGATACCTGGCCGCCCGACCGGACGGTCGGCACCCATGAGGGTGACTACGAAGTGCCGCGTCATGCCTTCGTCCCCTCGATCGCACCGTCCTCGATGACGGTCTATCCGGGCGGGCTGTTTCCCGAATGGCAGGGCGATCTGCTGGCGGGCACGCTGCGTGGCCAGGCGATCTACCGGATCCGGCTGCATGAAGGCGAGGTTGTCTATGCCGAACCCATCCAGGTGGGTGTCCGCGTCCGTGACCTTACCGTCGACAGCCGGGGCCGGATCTTCGTCCTGATGGATCAGAAGATCGGCGTGCGGATGCTCGACGATTCGATGCTGGAGCCGCCCGACGCCAAGATCGCGGCCGCGCGCGAGCTCCTGGCCGGCTGCAACAACTGCCACCAGATCGACCCGCTGGACAAAGCCGACTACCCGGGACCGACGCTGGTGAACGTGTCACGGCGCAAAATCGGCTCGGTCCCCGGATTCGCCTATTCCGAAGCTCTGCAGACCCGCGAGGGCGTCTGGACCAAGGAGAACATGCGCACCTACCTTTGGAACCCTAACAGATTCGCACCGGGGACAACGATGCCGCGCCAGGAGGAAGTCAACCGCGAGACCATCAACGGGCTGCTGGAGGCGATCCACGCGATCAGTCCCGACGCCGGCTGACGCACCGATGCGACAACGGGGCCGGTCCGGGCAACACGCGCGCCGCTCCGACACGGCAAGGTCGCTGACCGGCGCCTGCGGCGTTGACCCGGCCCCATACCTCCTCAACAAGGGGCCGGACCATCGGCACCATCAGCACGGGGGGATCCATGGCCGTCAGAACGCTCGACACGCTGGAGATCGCGGACAGGCGGGTGCTGATCCGCGTGGACCTGAACGTGCCGATGAAGGACGGGCAGGTCACCGACGACACGCGCATCCGTGCCCATCTGCCGACGATCTGCGAGGTGATGACGAGGGGCGGCCTGCCGATCCTGCTGGCCCATTTCGGCCGGCCCAAGGGCACGGTCGTGGCCGAGATGTCGCTCGGCCAGGTGGCCGATGCGCTGCAGGCGGCGCTGGCAGCCCATGTCGCGCCCGAACCCGCGCCCAACGTGATGGTCGCGCCCGACTGCATCGGCCCGCTGGCCGAGGAGGCGGCGGAGCGGCTGACCAGGGGCCAGGTACTGATCCTGGAGAACACGCGCTTCCACGCGGGCGAGGAGGCGAACGACCCGGCCTTCGTCGATCAGCTCGCGGTGGTCGGCGATGTCTACGTGAACGACGCCTTCTCGGCCGCGCACCGCGCCCATGCCTCGACCGAGGGACTGGCGCATCGCCTGCCCTCGGCCGCGGGGCGGCTGATGCAGGCCGAGATCGAGGCGCTGGAGAAGGCGCTCGCCACGCCCGAGCGCCCGGTGGTCGCGGTCGTGGGCGGGGCCAAGGTGTCGACCAAGCTCGACCTCCTCGGCAATCTGATCGGGCGGGTCGACACGCTGGTGATCGGCGGCGGCATGGCCAACACCTTCCTGGCGGCCGAGGGCAAGCCGGTCGGCAAGTCGCTCTGCGAACACGACCTGCTCGACACCGCGCGCGAGGTCGCGGCCAAGGCGGCCGCGGCCGGCTGCACCGTGATGCTGCCGACGGACGTGGTCGTCGCCCGCGCCTTCGAGGCCAATGCGCCGAGCGAAACCGTCGCCGCCGATGCCTGCCCGGACGACGCGATGATCCTCGATGCGGGACCCGAGAGCGTGGCGGCGGTCGCGGCGGCCTTCGAGGGCGCGAAGACGCTGGTCTGGAACGGCCCGCTCGGCGCCTTCGAGATCGAACCCTTCAACGCCGCGACCGATGCGGCGGCGATGAAGGCGGCCGAGCTGACCGAGGCAGGCGCGCTCCTCTCGGTCGCGGGCGGGGGTGACACGGTCGCGGCGCTCAACGGCTCGGGCGCGGCGGCGCGGTTCAGCTATCTCTCGACCGCCGGCGGCGCCTTTCTCGAATGGCTCGAGGGCAAGACGCTGCCCGGGGTTGCAGCCCTCACCGACTGACGGGTCGTCGACGAGATGTCACACACCCGCTGGCCGGACCGGCGGCACGGCGTGCTAGGGTCGCGCCCGGCGCCGGTGCGCCGCCGTTCTGTCCAAGCGATCTTCCCGACCGGGGCCATGGGGCCCCTGCCCTGCCGGAGACTGCCGATGCCCGCCACCCGCCGCTCCCGCCGCGCCGCGCTGCTGACCGGTGCCGCCCTCGTCGCCACCCTCGCCGCCCCGCCGGCCGAGGCGCAGCGCGTCTACCGCACGCCCTTCCTCGACGGCCTGACCGAGACGATCGCCCAGACCGCGCTGATGTTCGCGCGCACGGGCGTCGATCTCACCTACAGCGCGCTCAGCGTCGACGGGCGCAGCGGCGACATCACCGTCTCGGGCCTGGTGCTGATGCCGGCGCTCGACTGGGACGACGCCCGCGAATGCCGGGTCTCGGTCGCGCGGCTGACCCTGGGGGGCGGCGAGCGGATCGACCGGTCGAGCACGCTGGTGAGCCTCAGCGGTGTCGAGGTGATGGCCGCCTGCCTCGAGCCCGGGCCTGCCGCGATGCTCGCGGGGTTCGGCTATGACCGGGTGGTGGCGGACGCGGTCTCGCTGGCGCTCGACTACGACATGGCCTCGGGGGCGGCGTCGATGACGCTGGAGGCGGATATCGAGGATGCCGCCGCGCTGACCGTGGCCGCGGATTTCAGCTATCTCGGCCTGCGCATCGCCGAGCGCCCGCCCTTCGGCGACGAGCTGGCGGAGATGGATCCGGGCGAGGCGGTCGAGGATCTCGCGCCCTCGGTGGTGCTCGAGAGCGCCGAGGTGACGCTGGAGGACCGCGGGCTGCTGGCGCTGGTCGAGCCGATGATCGCCCAGCAGGTCGGCGACCCGGCCGCGATCCCGTCCCTGCTGCAGGTGGCGCTGACGCAGGCGCTGACCGAGGGCGCGCGGGCGCCCACGGCCGACGAGCAGGCCTTCGTGTCGGGCCTGGCCGAGGAGGTCGGGCGTTTCCTCCAGGGCGCGGGACCGCTGGTCGTCTCGACCGCGCCGCCGGGCGGGCTGCGGCTTGAGGCGGACACCTTCGACACGCCGGCCGCGACCGTCGCGGCGCTGCGCCCGGTGGCCAGCGCGCGGCCGCTGGCCCGCGCCGCAGTTCTGGACCCGGCCCTGGTGCTGGCCGCGCTGGACACGCCCGAGACGCTGGACGATGCCGACCGGCGCGCGGCCGGCCTGGCCTTTGCCTCGGGCGTGGGCGCGCCCAGGGCGCCGGGCCCGGCGCTGGCGCTGCTGACGCCGCTGGCCGAAGCCGGCGACGGGGACGCGGCGGCCGCCCTGGCGCGGCTGATGAGCGAGGGCGGCGACGACCGGCAGGCCTATCGCTTCGCGCTGGTGGCGATGGCGGCGGGCGATACCGTCGCGGTCGGGCTGGCCGACCGGCTCGAGGACCGGCTGACGCTCGACGAGATCCTCGCCGCGCAGGAGACGCTGGGCATCGACGACGGGGCCGCGCTGGCGCTGGTCGGCGCGGGCGATGTCGCGGGGCTGCGCCGGCTGGCCGAGGCGCATCTGACCGGCCTCGGCACGCCGCGGAGCGCCGAGGCGGCGCTGGTCTGGGCGACGCTGGCGGCGGCCGCGGGCGACCGCTCGGCCGTGCGGCTGATGCGCCGGATCGAGAGCCGCTATACCGCCCGCGACGCCGACCTGGACCATTTCGTGGCACTGCGTGCCGCCGCCTCGGCCAGGGCGCTGGAGATCTGGACCGAGGGCGGGTTCGGCGCGGCGCTGGCGACGCCCTGAAGCGGGACGGGGTGGGCGCCCCGGGGCGCCCGCCGTCCACTTCTCGCGATGGCACACCACAGGGTGGAAAGGTGTGCGCTGCGGTAGCGGGTCGCGCGGCGCTTCGTCTAAAGACGGCGCGAGATGCGAGGCAGGGGGTGCCGGGGCCGACGTGGTCCGGGCACGACGAGGGAGAGCGTGATGACTACCGAGACCGTCAAGAAGATCCTGGCGCAGTACGAGGGCGACAACCCCGGCGTGAAGGCCAAGCTCTACAGCATGCTGATGACCGGCAGGCTGGCGGGCACCGGCAAGATGATCATCCTGCCCGTCGACCAGGGGTTCGAGCACGGGCCTGCGCGCAGCTTCGGCCCGAACCCGCCGGCCTATGACCCGCACTACCACTACCAGCTCGCCATCGACGCGGGGCTCAATGCCTATGCCGCGCCGCTCGGCATGCTGGAGGCGGGCGCCGACACCTTCGCGGGCCGCATCCCGACGATCCTCAAGGCCAACTCGGCCAACTCGCTGATCCCCGCGGCCGCGCCCAAGGACCAGGCGATCACCGCCTCGGTCGAGGATGCGCTGCGCCTCGGCTGCGCGGCGATCGGCTTCACGATCTACCCGGGCTCCTCGGCCGGTCTCGACATGTTCGAGGAGATCGCCGAGATGCGCGCCGAGGCCGCGGCCCACGGTATCGCGACCGTGATCTGGTCGTATCCGCGCGGCGAGGACCTGTCGAAGGCCGGCGAGACCGCCATCGACATCGGCGCCTATGCCACGCAGATCGCGGCGCTGCTGGGCGCGCACATCATCAAGGTCAAGCTCTCGACCGACCATCTCGAGCTGGGCGAGGCCAAGAAGGCCTACGAGAGCAACGCCATCCCCATCGCCACGCTGGCCGAGCGCGTGGGCGACTGCGTCAAGGCCGCCTTCTCGGGCCGCCGGCTGATCGTCTTCTCGGGTGGCGCGTCCAAGGGCGCGGACGCGGTCTACGACGACGCGCGCGCGATCCGCGACGGCGGCGGCAACGGCTCGATCATCGGGCGCAACACGTTCCAGCGCCCGCGTGATCAGGCGATGTCGATGCTCGACCAGCTCGTCGACATCTATCTCGGCAAGGCCTGAGGCTGCCGCGCCCGACGGACGGGCCAGCCGGCCCGTCCTCCCCTGCCCCGGACCATGTCCGGGCCCCGCGTCCGCGTTGCGCCCCGCGTTCCACCTCCACGAAGGAGAGACCGGATGACTGCGCGCAGACCCCTTGCCGCCCTGATGCTGACCGCCGTGCTGGCGCTGGCCGCCTGCGAGACGCCGACCGCCGTCGCCCCGACGCCGGCAGCGCCCGACATCCCCGTGCGCCAGGCGCAGGCGGGACTGGCGACGCTCGGCTACCGGGTGGGACCGGTCGACGGCATCCTCGGCCCCCGGACGGAGGCGGCGATCGAGCGCTTCCGCACCCGCGAGGAACTGGGCGAGGCGGCGCATGACAGCGGGATCGACGAGCCCTTCGCCGAGCGGCTGGCCTTCGAGGGCGTCACGCTGCGCCGTCGCGCCCGCTCCGCCGAGGCCCGCCGCGTCCTGGTACCCCAGCCCGTCGCCGCCAGGCGCGAGGACGACGCGCTCGACGCCCTGCTGACTGAGTGGGAAGCCAGGGTCGAGGCGGACGAGTAGCACCGGTTGGCACGCCCGCTCCTTCGCGAATACGTTGAAAATTCCTCCCAGTGCACAACTAACGCGCTAATTTCGCGCTGTTTTCGGGACATTTACCTTACAATAACCAATGTTCGGCGTGTCGCGGACTTGCGAGCATCGCCCGCCCCGATCTTAATTACCGTAGGTAAAGACTTGGTTGGGGATAACGAATGCTTAGAATGGCGGGGATCGCCGCGGTGGCGGCGACGGTCTGGGTGGGCGCTGCCGGCGCGGCGACGATCCCGGTGGCGCTGCAGAGCAATCTGATCGCGCTCTACACCTTCGAGGCGGGCGATGCCCGCGACGACTCGGGTAACGGCAATGACGGTACGCTGGGCGCTGGTGCCCAGGCGCCGAGCTTCGTCACCGATCTCGACGGCACGGCGGCCAGCTTCGACGGTGTCGACGACTTCATCTCGACCACCATCGACATCGATCGCGACACGCTGCCACAGGTGACGATGGGCGCCCTCGTGCGGCTCAACGGGCGCGGCACCAATTCGGGCGGGACGGTGTTCAGCGCAGATGACGGCGGCTTCGACCGCTCGCTCAAGATCGACTCGCGCCAGAACGACGAGTTCACCGCCTTCAGCAACGACAGCGGCGGCACGGTCGGCAGCGGGCTTGGCGTCGGTGACGGCGAGGTCTTCTTCGTGGCGGTGTCCTATACCGACGGCGCGAACTCGCTGCTCTATGTCGACCTGCTCGATGGCACCGAGACGGCGACGCTGTTCTTCGACAACACCGGGATGAGCGGGAACACGCTGACCATCGGGACCAACCCGGGCTTCCCGGAGTTCTTCGACGGCTCGATCGACAACGCCTTCGTGTTCGACCGCGCGCTCAGCCAGGCCGAGATCGAGCAGGTCCGCGACGGGCTGGTCCCGACGACGGTGATCCCGGTGCCGGCGACGCTGCCCCTGATGCTGGCCGGCCTCGGCCTGTTCGCGGCGATGCGCCGGCGCGGCTGACGCCGCATCCATCAGGCCGGGGGGCGTCGGCTGACGCCCCTCAGGCGCTCTCGGCGGCCGTGCCGAGCTGCTCGACCGCGGCTTCGAGATAGTCGGCGAGCAGCGGCGAACCCATGAGGTAGGCCGCCGTCGGCAGCGCGCCCGGGGCGGTGGCCGCGGCACGGGCCTCTTCGATCAGCTGGGGCAGATCCTCGGCATCGCCGTCGCCGCGCCCGATCCAGAAGAGCGCGACGAGTTCCGCCGCCTCCCCCTCGCTCATGTCCCCGATCCAGTTCTCGAGTTCGAGCGCGGCGGTGTCGTCGGCCCGCTCCTCCAGCACCGAGAGCGCGTCCGATCCATCCGTCTCGCGATCCTCGCCCGTGTCGACGTCCTTTCCGTCGAACTCGCGGGCGCGCTGGATGATCCAGTCCAGCTTGTCCTGCGACAGCCGCAGCATGGCGTGGTCCTCCCATCTTCCGCAGCCGCCATCCTCGCGCGCGGGCAGGCTGGCGCCTTGATCGGGGACAAAACATTTCCTCGCGCGCCGGCCCGTGCGAGCGTCGCGCGGCAGAGAGGGGAGCGCCATGACCCAGACCACCGCCCGCGAGATCATCGCCACGCTGAGGCTGGAGCCCCATCCCGAGGGCGGCTGGTACCGCGAGACCTGGCGCGCCGCCGCGGCGCCGGGCGAACGGGCGGCAGGGACGGCGATCTACTTCCTGCTGGACGCGGGCGAGTTCAGCCACTGGCACCGCGTCGATGCCGACGAGACCTGGCATCACTATGCCGGCGCGCCGCTGTCGCTCAGCCTCTCGCCCAACGGCCACGATGCCGAGGCGCGCGTCCTGGGCACCGAGATCCTGGCCGGACAGGCGCCGCAGATCACGGTGCCCGCGGGCTGGTGGCAGGCGGCCACCTCGCTCGGTGCCTGGACGCTGGTCGGCTGCACCGTCTCGCCCGGCTTCGTCTTCGAGGGCTTCGAACTTGCCCCGCCGGACTGGCGGCCGACGCCGCGTCCGCCAGGGATGCAGGGTGCGTGAAACGCACCGCCGGGCGCGCCGGCCAGGGGTGCGGGCCAGGGGAACGGGCCAGGGGAGCGGGCCAGGGGTGCGGGCCAGGGGTGCGTCCCACGCACCCCACGGGCGTTGGCGCAACCTGGCGCACCGGCAAGAGGTGGCCT
>JBCBPG010000145.1:0-8138 GCA_039820865.1 Pseudomonadota bacterium | reverse complement strand
CGGGCCGCGTAGCCGTCACGCTCGGGCTTAAGCATCCGGGCGAGACCGAGACGCTCGGCCGCCTCGGCGAGGATCACCTGCTCGCGGCCCCCGAGATGGCCGATGCGATAGCCGCGCTCGCAACCCAGCCCCGCCCCGCCCGCGCGGCCGAGGCTCCGGTCGCCGCCAGGTCCGACGCTGCCCTGCCCGGGGCGTCGATGGGCGGGCTCATGGGCGGGCTCGAGGCCGTGACCGCGCGCGCCGCCGCCCTGGTCGCCCCCTACGCCGCCGCCGGCGAGTGAGCCCGCGCGTCATGGCCTCCCAGCCCCCGCTCGCGGTGATCGTGAAGGGATATCCGCGGCTCTCCGAGACCTTCATCGCGCAGGAGCTCGAGGGGCTGGAGCGCCGCGGCTTCCGCTTCGACATCTGGTCGCTGCGCGCGCCCTATGACGGCGGGGCCGAGCACCCGGTGCATGGCCGCATCAGCGCGCGCCGGCGCTACCTGCCCGAATACCTGCACCGCGAGCCGCTGCGCGTCCTGCGCGGCCTCGCGTCCGCCGCCCGCCGCCCCGGCTTTCGCCGCGCGCTCGCGGCCTTCCTCGGCGATCTCGCCCGCGATCCCACGCCGAACCGCGTCCGCCGCTTCGGCCAGGCGGCGGTGCTGGCGCGCGAGCTGCCAGAGGCGACGCGCTTTCTCTACGTCCATTTCCTCCACACCCCCGGCTCGGTCACGCGCTACACGGCGATGATGCGCGGCCTCGGCTGGGGCGTCTCGGCCCATGCCAAGGACATCTGGACCACGCCGGACCGCGAGATCGCCGACAAGCTGGCCGACGCGCGCTTTGCCGTAACCTGCACCGAGGCAGGGCGCGCCCGCCTCGCGGCCCTGGCGCCTGGCCCCGCGCCCGGTCCCGCTCCCGCGCCCGGTCCCGGTCCCGCGCGCGTCGCGCTGGCCTATCACGGCCTCGACCTCGCCGAACTCCCGCCGCCGGCGGAAACAGGGCCCGCGGGCGGCCCCTTCCGCCTCGTCTCGGTGGGGCGGCTGGTCGAGAAGAAGGGCTATGACGACCTGATCGAGGCGCTTGCCCGCCTGCCGGACGGTCTCGACTGGCGCTTCGAGCATCTCGGCGGCGGCAAGCTGGCCGACCGGCTGGCCCAGCGTGCCCGCGCCGCCGGGATCGACGGCCGCATCGACTGGCGCGGCAAGCAGGACCGCCGCGCCGTGATCGAGGCGCTGCGGCGCGCCGACCTGTTCGTCCTGCCCTCCAAGGTGGCGGGCGACGGCGACCGCGACGGCCTGCCCAACGTGCTGATGGAGGCGGCCAGCCAGCGCGTCGCCCTGCTCGCCACCGCCGCCGCCGCGATCCCGGAATTCGTGCGCCACGACCGCGAGGGCGTGCTGGTGCCGCCCGGCGATCCCGCGGCGCTGGCCGAGGCGATCGCCACGCTTGCCGCCGATCCCGCGCGCCGCGCGCGCCTTGCCGAGGCCGCCGCGGCACGCCTGCACGCCGCCTTCACGCCCGAGCCGGGGCTCGCGCTGATCGCCCGGGCACTGGCCGAGGGCCTCGGCGACGCCGCCCCGGCCCAGACCGTCGAGGCGGCTGTGCCGGCGACCACGCCAAGCGTCGCCGCCCAGACGGCAATCGCCCGATGACGGGGCAGACACGCGGGCCCCTCGTGCCGCAGGCGTCCCACGCCGGAGGCCCCCGCGCGACGCTTCCCGGAGCCGGCCGTCAGGCCGCACCCGGCGCCGCGCTCAGCGCCGCGCCCGGTGTCCCGGCGGCACCGGTCGCGTTCTACGCACCGATGAAGCCGCCCGATCACCCGACGCCGTCGGGCGACCGCACGATCGCGCGGGCGCTGCTGGCAGCCCTGGCACAGCGCGGCCACCGGCCCTTCGTCGCCTCCACGCTCCGCACGCTCGACATCGCCGGCGACGCCGCCACGCAGGCGCGCCTCGCCGCCGAAGCCGGGGCCGAGATCGACCGCCTCGTCGCCGCCCGTGCCCATGGCGCCCGCGCCTGGCTGACCTATCACTGCCACTACAAGGCGCCCGACCTGGTCGGCCCCGCCGTCGCGCGCGCGCTCGGCCTGCCCTACCTCCTGGTCGAACCCTCGCTCTCGCCCCGCCGCCTCGACGGGCCATGGGCGCGCTTCGCCCAGGCCGCGACCGGGGCGGTCGCTGCCGCCGACGCGCTGTTCTGGACGACCGAGCGCGACCGTCCCGCGCTCGAGGCCGCGGGCCATGCATCCAGGATGAGCGCCCTGCCCCCGTTCCTAGACCCCGGCCCCGGACCCGCGCGCCTCGGCGCCCCCGCCGCCACGCCGCCCACGCTGCTGACCGTCGCGATGATGCGCCCGGGCGACAAGGTCGAGAGCTACCGCCGCCTCGCCCGCGCACTCCGCCGCCTGGTCGAGGACACGCCCTTCACGCTCACCGTGATCGGAGACGGACCGGCGCGGGCCGAGGTCGAGGCGCTGTTCGCCCCCTTCGGCACGCGCCTGCCCGGCGAGATCCGCTTCACTGGCGCCGCCGACCCGGCCACGATCCGCGCCGCGATGGAGGCCGCCGACCTCCTCGCCTGGCCCGGCGTCGGCGAGGGGATCGGCTATGTCTGGCTCGAGGCCGCCGCCGCGGGCCTGCCCGCCGTGGCCGAGGACGGCCCGGCCGCGCGCGACGTCGTCACCGGCCGCCTCGCGGCGCCGGGCGAGGCCGCCGCCTTCGCCGCGGCGATCCGCGTCGCGCTGGCCGACCGTCCCGCCCTCTCCCGCGCCGCCCGCGTCCGCGCCGTCGACCGCCATGGCCTCGAGACCGCGGCCGGGACCATCGGCGCCCGGATCGACCACCTCGTCGCCGCGCGTGCCGCAGGCCGGATGGCCGGAGGCCCCCCGGGAGGGGCACCGTGATCGACGGCGCGCACCCGGGCGCGAGCACGCGCATCGCCCTCCTCCGCCACTTCCCGACCGACTGGAACGGCGAGCGGCGGCTGCAGGGCCGGGTCGACCGCCCGCTGACCGACGCCGCGCGCGCCCAGCTCGCGGGCCTCGCCCTGCCGCCCGCCTGGGTCGGGGCCGGGATCGTCGCCTCCACCCTGTCCCGCGCGACCGAGACGGCGGTGGCGCTGGCCGAGGGGCGGCGCATCCGCCTGGACGCGCGCCTGGTCGAGATCTCCTGGGGCGACTGGGAGGGCATGACGCGCGACACGATCGGCGTCGACGCCGAGGGCCGCTCGCCGCTCGACCGGCTCGGCTGGGCCGGCCGGCCACCGGGGGGAGAGAGCGCGGCCGATGCCTGGGCACGCCTGCGCCCGGCGCTTGCGCGCCTCGCCCGCGGCGGCCCAGCCGTGGTCGTCACGCACAAGGCGCTGATGCGCGTCATCCTGGGCCAGGCCTGCGGCTGGACAGGGCCCGATGCCGGCACGGTCACGATCAAGCGCGGCCGGCTCTACCCGGTCGACCTCGCGCCCGACGGCACCCCGTCGGCCGAGGCCGAGCCCGCGCCCGACCGGCTGGTGCCGCGGGCCGCCGCGGCATGAGAGCGCGCGTCGCCTTCCTGGTCACCCATCTCTCCGGCACCGGCCATTTCGTGCGGATCGCCACCCTGGCGCGCGCGGTCGCGGCGGCCGGCGCGACGGTACGCGTGATCTCGGGCGGGCGGGCGCTGCCCCATGTCGGGACCGGCGATCTCGACGTGGTGGCGCTGCCGGCGCTGCAGGTGGCCGGGCGCGACTTCGCCAACCCGCTGGACGCGGAGGGACGGCCGGCGGATGCTGCCTACCTCGCCGCCAGGGCCGGGGCCGCTGCCGCGGCGACCGCCGCCTTCGCGCCCGACCTGCTGGTCACCGAGACCTTCCCGCTCGGCCGGCGCCGGCTGGCAGGCGAGTTCGAGGCCGCGATCGACGCGGCCCGCGCGGCGCGGCCGGGCGCGCGCATCGCCGCCTCGCTCCGCGACCTGCCCGAGCCGCCCTCCAAGCCGAAGCGCCTGGCCGAGGCGGTGGCCCGGCTCGGGGCCTACGACCTGGCCATCGTGCATGGCGACGCGGGCTTCCTGCCGCTCGACCACGCCTGGCCCCTGCCGCCGCCCGCCGCAGCGCTGGTGCGCCATGCCGGCTATGTCGCCGCCCCACCGCCTCTGCCGGTCCCGTCGGACGAGGTGCTGGTCGGCGTCGGTGGTGGCGACCTGGGGCGCGCGCTCCTCGCGGTCGCGGCGGCGGCGGCCGCGCGCTCGCGCCATCCCTGGCGGCTGCGCACGGGCGGGCCGGACGCGGCGGCGCTGGCAGCCCGCCTCGCCGCGGCACATGGCGGCGGTCTGATCGCCGAGCCGCCGGCGCCGGACTGGCGGGCGCGGCTGGCGGGGGCGCGGGCGGCCGTGACGCTGGCCGGCTACAACACCGTCACCGACCTTGCCGCCTGCGACACGCCGGCCGTGCTGGTGGCGGACACGACGGGCGGCGAGCGCGAACAGGCGATGCGTGCCGCCGCGCTGGCCGGCCGGCCGGGCTTCGACGTGCTCGACAGCGTGCCCGACCCCGACCGTCTCGCCCGGCTGGTCGACGGACTGGCCGCCGGGCCGCGGCGCCCGCCCCTGCCCATCCGGCTCGACGGGGCGGCGCGGGCGGCGGCGCTGATCCTCGACCTCGCCCGGAGCGCGCCGTGACCCGCCCGCCGCCCCGCCGGCTGCACGACACCGTGGCACTGACCGCGCGGCTGCGCGCCGTGACCGGGCGGGCGCGCATCGACCTCGCCTACCTGCACGACGACCGCAGCCGGGCGCATGTGGCGGCCGGCGTCGCGGGCGCCGGGCGCGTGCTCGACATCGGCGGGGGCATGCGCGGCGCCATGCCCGCCGGCCCCGAGGTCGAGACGCTGGATCTGAACGACATCGAGGCCGGCGACGAGAACCTGTTCCGCCCCGACCTGCTGGGCGACATCTGCCAGCCGCTGCCCGACTGGATGGCGGGGCGCTACGACGCGGTGATCGCGCTGGCGCTCCTCGAACATGTCTACGACCCCGCCGCGGCGGTGGCGAACATGCACCGGGTGCTGCGGCCGGGCGGGCGCCTCTTCGTCTACGTGCCGTGGATGTGGCGCTACCACGCGCCGCGCAGCCTGGTGTTCCAGGACTACCAGCGCCTCTCGCGCGACGGCATGGCCTACCTGCTCCGCGATTTCGAGGACGTCACCCTCTACCCGATCCGCGGCAAGTACGCGGCCATCGCCAACATGCTGAAGCTCTGGAAGCGGGGCGTCGAGCGCCGGTTCGGCGGCCGGGTCAACCGCCTGCTCGACGCCCGCGCCTCGGCCTTCCGCAACACCGTCCAGGCCTCGGGCTACTTCGCCGAGGCCCGGCGCCCGGCGCCCTAGGCCATCTCGTCGACCAGCCCTGTCTGCTTCAGCAGCGCATAGGTTGCCTCGAAGCGCTTGGTCATCCCCGACATGTAGAGCTTGGAGTCATCGATCCGGCGCTTCTTGGCGGCATCGACGTCCGCGACGAAGCTGGGATAGGCCTCGGCGAACATCTCGCGATGGTGGTCGTTCACGAAGAACGGGTGCTCGCCGAAGGTCTTTGAATAGGTCGCCACCATCTTGGCGCGATGGGGCGAGACCAGCCCCTCGCCCTTCTTGCCATAGAAGGCGAAGTCGATGCTGCGGCCCTCGTGGGGGGCATAGTCGGGATTGTACTCGGCCAGGCGCGACTGGCAGTACCACTCGACATACATCTGCGGGGTCATGCGATAGCGCGAGCTGAACTGCGAGCCGCGCGCGACGAGGAAGTCCTGCGCCAGCGCCAGCCCGATCTCGCCGATGCTGCTGCCGCCCGCTTTGAGGTTGTACTTGCAGGCCGCGTTGTGGCCGCCCGGCATGACATAGACGCGGACGTCGTCGACATTCTTCACGTCGGGCATCGAGGACTGGAACTGGGCGTCCTTGGCGAAGACACCCGCGGTCTTGCCCGACATGTTGGCCGCGATCAGCGCGCGGAAGGACCGCACGCAGGGCGGCACAGCGCCCAGCTCCACCGCCAGCTTCTCGCCGTTGACGGTGTAGGTGGACTCGTACTCGTTATAGTTGCCCGCGACCGGGTCGAAGAGGAACATGTTGACGCGCAAGTTCGGCCGGACGCGTTTGAACAGCCCCCAGATCCCCCAGGCGACGAGGATGGCCGTCGTCGCGCCGCGGCTGTGGCCCACCAGGTTGATCGTGTCGACGGTCCTGCCGCCGTGCATGTCGCCCTTGTAGACGGTGTTGGCGATGTATTTGAGCGCGGCCTCGATTACCGCGTTCGCGCCGCCGCCGAAGGCCGAGGCATAGCCGCTCTTCTTCACCTTGGTAGGCTTGGCGCCGTGCTCCTTGCCGCTCACCCCGTCGATGGCGGTGACGACCTTGTCGTGGCCCAGCATCTGCTTGTTGCCCTGGGCGTCCTGGTAGAAGGTGCCGTTGCCGTTCATCCGGTAGACCAGCGCGCCGTTGGCGTTCCCGCCGGGGCCCGAGTAGCCCATGTGCCGCCCGCGGGCGATCTTGACGAGGTGCGGGACGACGAACTTGTTCGCCTTCTCGTTCGAGAGATTGTTGCCGCTGCCGCAGAAATAGAGGGTCAGCGTGGTCGCGGGGCTGGGGGGCATGGGATCGCTCCTGTCATTGGGGTCTCGACAGCAGAGCGACAGGGGCACCGGGGATGTTTCGTAACATGGGTGACGTCCGGGTGAGCCGCGCGTGAGCGGCATCCGCGCCATACCGTCCGGGCGCGATCTGCGCTAAGGGCCGGGCCCATGGGCGAGGACGACACCAACCGGCGCGGCTATCACCACGGCAACCTGCGCGCGGCGCTGGCGGATGCGGCGGTGGACCTGATCGCCGAGAAGGGGCCGCAGGGCTTCACCATGGCCGAGGCGGCGCGCGCGGCCGGCGTATCGCCCGCCGCGCCCTACCGCCACTTCAAGGACCGCGACGCGCTGGTGGCCGAGGTCGCGCGCGACGGGTTCGAGCGCTTTGCCGACCGGCTGGAGCGCGCCTGGGCGGGCGGCCAGCCCACGCCGCTGACCGCCTTCGAGGCGGTCGGGCGTGCCTATCTCGCCTTCGCCCGCGACGAGAGCGCCCGTTTCGCCGCGATGTTCCGCGGGCCGGTCAGCGAGGAGGAGACGGCGTTGCGGGTCGCGGCCGACAGGGCCTTCGGCGTGCTGCTCTCGGCCTCGGCGGCGCTCTCGGCCCACCTGCCGGCCGATCGTCGCCCGCCGCCGCACATGGTCGGCTACCATGTCTGGGCGTTCAGCCACGGGATCGCGGCGCTCTTCGATGGCGATGGGCCACGCAGGACACCAATTTCGGCCGACGATCTCCTCGAAAGCGGTCTCGGTATCTATCTGCGGGGTCTCGGCGTCCTGCGCTCCGACGACTGACGCTTGGCGCCGCCAAAATCCACCGCCCGACCCATTGACGCAGCGGCCCTGGCCTCCCAGCTATGTAAATGTGAATAACATTCACATCGACAAACGGAGGACCTCGATGGACCGTATCATCCGCGGCCTGAAACGCGCCGAGGAGCAGCTCGACGCCTGGGGACAGGGGGCATGGATCGCCGCCTTTGTCCTGGGCTTCATCCTGTTCTGGCCGATCGGGCTCGCCATCCTTGGCTATTCAATCTGGAGTGGACGCATGGGCTGCTGGAAGAACCGCCGCCGCAAGACTGCCGCCCGCACGAGCGGGAACACCGTCTTCGACACCTATCGCGAGGAGACGATGCGTCGCCTCGAGGAGGATCAGACCGCCTTCGAAGGCTTCATGGAGCGGCTGCGCCGCGCCAAGGACCAGGCGGAGTTCGACCAGTTCATGCGCGAACGCCGCGAGAGCGGCGGCACCGACGGCACGCCCTCGGCCGCCTGACGCCCTCCGCCATGCGCCCGACCGGCGCCGCGGCCCCGGTCTGGCGCCCAGAGGTCAGCTCTCACGGATCGTTCCCGGGCTCGTTCCGGGGCTCGTTCCGGGGCTCGTCCCGGGCCCTGTCCGCTCGACAGGGCAGGGACGCCCCCTCCCCCGGCATAACGCTATCCTTTCGGACAGGTCGCTACACGATCGGGCCGGATGACCATCCCACCGGGCGCAGGACAGCGTTCATCGCCACGGGTAATACCCTCCTCACCACAGAGCGCCGGCCAGAAAGG
>JBCBPG010000144.1:0-8178 GCA_039820865.1 Pseudomonadota bacterium | reverse complement strand
GGCCGGGGGCCGAGGGCGTGCCCTTCTTCTTCATGCGCATCGACAAGGCCGGCAACGTGACCAAGCGCTTCAACGCGACCGAGTTCACGCTGGCGCAGTATGGCGGCGCGTGCCCGCGGCTCGACATCCACACCTGCTTCCGCCAGCCGGGGCGGGTGATCCCGCAGGTGGTCGAGATGCCGGACGGGGCGCGGTACTTTACCATCAACCGCACGGTCGACCGCCCCGCCGTCAGCCGCGAGACGCAGGACAACCGGCTGGCCGTCAGCCTGGGCTGCGCCCTTGGCCATGCCGAGGGACTGGCCTATGCGCGGGGGCTGAGACTGGGCGAGCCGGGGCTGGCCACGCCCATCGGGATCAACTGCCGCCTCTGCCCGCGCCAGCACTGTTCGCAGCGCGCGCATCAGGCGGTGCATCTGGAGCTGCCGATCGACGTGCTCCGTCGCGGCGAGACGCGTTTCGAGAGCTGACGGCTCGAGAGCCGACGGGTCGAGAGCTGAGGGGCATGGCCGGGGTAGGGGCCTGGTCCTACGAGGAGAGAGAGAATGAGCACCGCGCTCTTTGGGATGATCGAGATCTTCGCCTTTTTCGGCGGCGTGCTGGCCTTTGCGCTGTACCAGCTGCACAGCCTCAGGAAGCTGCGCGCCAGGGAGGACGCGGCGCGCGCGCGGGGCGAGGATCCGCATGCCCGCCCCGAGGGTGCCCCGCGCTCGCGCGAGGACATCTTCTGGGACACGATCTCGAAGAAGCGGTCCTGAGATGCGCCGCGCGATCCGTCTCGACACGGCTGACGCGGCGCTGCCGTCGATCTCGGTCGATCTCGGCCCGCTCGATCCGCTGATGGGCCTCTCCGTGCTGGAGGATGGCGGCCAGCTCGCGGGGATCGAGGCCTGGGTCTCGCCACCGGTGCCTGCGCCGGGGGCGGAGGGGCTGCGGCTGGCGCTGCCGCTGTCGCCGCTGTCGTCAGGGGGCGCGACGCGGGCGCCGGGGCCGGTGCTGGCGGCGGCGCTCGGCCAGGTGGCGGCGGCGGTGCCGGTGGCGCTGATGCCCCATCGTCTGGCCCGGCTGGCCGAGACGACGGGCTTTGCGGCGCGCCGCGAGGCGGGCTGGCCCGACCGGCTGTACCTGACCGCCTCGGTCCTGGCCTTCGCCTACGGGGATGCGACCGCGGCGCTGGAGGCCGATGGCGTCGAGGCCGATGCGGTTCTGACGCCGGGCGGGAGCGCGGCCGGGAGGCTCTTCAGCGCGGCAGTCCGGGCCGGGACCGACCACGAGACCCGGGCCCGCGACATCGACACCATCCTCGCCGCCGTCAGCGCGACGATGCGCGGCTATACCGTGCGCCGCGCCGGCTGAGCGGCGCGCGTCAGGACCGCCGCCGCGGGGCCGTCAGGAGCGCGAGGGCGAGGACGATCATCGACCAGAGGGGGCGCATTCGGGCCTCGCTGTGCTGCGGCGGACGACACTGCCCGTCCCGCCCAAGGCTACGCGAGCGCCGTCGCCGGACAAGCGCGGGCGCCCGCCTGGCGCCCGGCCTGCCGAGGGGCGGGGCGCCTTGCCGGAAACGCGCCGTGCTGGCGGCCCAGCCGTCACCACCGGGTGAACGTTCATCCGGCAAGTGTCGGGAAACGCTGATTGATGGCGGCGCGCCGGCGCGTCGGGCGACTCACCCCGTGCGCGGCCAGCGGCGGCGGCGCGGCATGCGCATGGTCAGCATGCCCTTGACCACGGGGCTCGCGAAGCGCCGCCCGTCGAAGGTCTCGTGCACGGCCAGGCAATCCTCGCCGTCGATCCGGGAGGCAATGGCGGCGCGGGTGTAGAAGGGCGCGTCCTCGAAGGCCTGGACCAGGCGGGGCGGCGCCTCGGCCGGGGTCTCGCGCCGCACGCCCCAGAGCCCGCGGGGCAGGGGATGAATGGCCGGCACGGAAGCCTCGGCCACCGTGCCGTCCCGCGCGATGCGAAAGCCGAAGGCGCGCCGCGTCCCGTCCAGTCCAGTGCAGTCATAGAGAAGACGCGCCGTCCCGTCGGCCATCCGCGCGCGCGACCAGTCCCAGCGGCGGAACCCGGCCTCCAGCATCTCGTCGCCGTCGTTGGTGTCGAGATAGCCGTGGCCCGACCAGGCGAGCGCGGGCTCGGCCGCGTCGAGGCGCACGCGCGCGATCGGCGCGATCGGCTGCCAGCGGTGCCGCCCGGCGGGGTCGAGCGCGATGCTCCGGGTCGCCAGCGCCTCGGCCTCGAGCGTGATGCGGGCGCGCAGCGGATAGCCGCGCTCGAGCCGGGGGAAGGGGGTCGTGCGCTCGTCGATGTCGATGGTGAGGCGCCCGTCGTCCCAGGCGAGCCCGCTGGCGCCCACGCGGAAATGCGCCGCGCCGCGGTCGAGCGCGCCGGCCCCCCGCTCGGTCATCGCCCAGTGCGGGCGCGGGCGCTCGCGCGGGCCGTAGAGGGCGACGTTGATGCAGACGTGGTCCTCGGGCGCGCAATGGCCGGCCCACCAGTAGTAGGGCGAGAAGACCGAGCCCACGAAGGCGATCACCACCAGCCCGTGGCGCCCGTCATCCGAGAGCGCATCGACATACCACCAGCGATAGCCCCCCGGCGCCACCGCCCCGTCGAAGCGTGGGCCTGCCGGCGCCGGCGTTCCCGGTTCCCGGTCCCCGGGCGCCTTCGACGTCGTCTCCGGCGCGCCTTGCAGGGTGGCGCTCATGGCAGCGCGCGCAGATGGGCGGTCACCGCTGTCGCCGCCTGCGCGCCCGAGAGCGCGGCCATCGGCACGCCCGCCCCCGGATGGGCCGAGCCGCCCGCCAGCACCAGCCCCGGCACCCGCGTCCGCGCCGCCGGGCGCAGGAAGCTTGCCACCGGCCCATGCGTCGCCGCGCCGTAGAGCGCGCCCCCCGTCCCGGGGAAGAGCCGCGCGAACTCCCGCGGCGTGGTCAGCCGGCTGGTCTCGGGCGCGAGCGACAGCGCCAGCCCCGCCCGCGCCAACAGCGCCTCGGTCCCGCGGCGGCATGTCTCGATCTCCGCCGCGCTGAGTGCGCGCAGGTCCCCGATGGCGGGGGCGTTGACCTGGACATGGCACCGCTCCGGGCCCGGCCCGCCCTCGACGGCCTCCTCGGCCGGGCGGTCGAGGGCGCAGACATAGGTGGTGGGATCGCGCGGCAGGTGACCGGCGCCCATGCGCTCGAACTCGGCGCGGTATTCGGGGCCGAAGAAGACGGTGTGGTGCGAGAGCGGGAAGCCGGTGGCGGGCGCGTTGACCGACCAGACCATGGCCGAGAGCGAGCGCCGCGCGGGCGCCACCGGGCGCACCGCGCGCGCGGCCTCGGCGCCCAGCAGCCCGGCGCCGAGCGCCCCGGCATCGCCGTTGAAGACCACCGCCTCGCAGCCGATCCGCTCGCCGCCCGCGAGCCGGACGGCCGAGACGCGGCCGCCCTCGGTCTCGATCCGCTCGACCGTGGCGCCGGTGCGGATGCGTCCGCCGGCTGCCTCAATCCGGCCCGCCAGCGCGCCGGCCAGTGCCTGCATGCCACCCGCGATCTGCCAGACGCCGAGCCGTTCGACATGGGCGATCAGCATCAGCGTCGCGGGCGCGCGATAGGGCGAGGAGCCGCAATAGGTGGCATAGCGCGCGAAGAGCTGGCGCAGCCGGTCGTCCTGCAGCGTGTCGGCGATGGCGCGGAACATGTTGGCGCTGGGTCGCGCGGCGATCAGCGCCGGCAGGCCGCGGAGCCCGATCCGCGCCACCACGTCGAGCGGGCCGGGGCGCGCGCCCTCGATGAAGCTCTCGCGGAAGACGGCATAGGCGCGCTCGGTCTGGCGGGCGAAGGCGCGGTAGCGCTCGGCCTCGGCGGCGCCGGCGAAGGCGTGGATGCCGTCCGCCGTGCGCTCGAGATCGGCGAAGAGGTCGAAGCGCGTCCCGTCCGGCCAGGCATGGCGGGCCAGCACGGTGGCCGGCGTCAGCGCGAGGTGGTCGTCGAGCGCGGTGCCCGCGGCGGCGAAGAGGTCGTCGAACACCCAGCGCATGGTGAAGACGGTGGGCCCCGCATCGACGGCGCGGCCGCCGACCTCGATCGTGCGCGCCTTGCCGCCCAGATGGGCCGCACGCTCAAGCACCGTGACGTCGCAGCCGTCGGCCGCCAGCCGCAGTGCCGCAGCGAGGCCCCCCATGCCGGCGCCGATCACCACGACCCGGTCGCGGCGCGGCCGGGGGGCGCGGCCCCGGGGCGCGGGGTGGAGCGCGTCGACCAGCGCCCGCGTCCAGGCGGCGCCGCCATGCCGGCTGGGGAGGGCGGGGATCGGACCGTGGGGGCCGCGGGCGAGAGGTGTGGCGGCCAGCGGGTGACGGGCCATGGGGCCCTCCTTCGCTGCGTCGTCGCCGGTGTCATCGTGGCCGGCGGCGGATTGTCAGATGCTGGTAACGGATGCTAGTGTAAGGCGAACTAGACAACAAGCGGCGTAACGCCGCTCTGACAGTCGGCGGAGGACGCAGCATGGACGAAGGTGCACGCATCGAGGCAGCCCTTGACCGGGCCATCGCCCATGCCGAGGCGCCCGGCGCGCCGCCCATGCTGGCCGAGGCGCTGCGCCACGCGGTCTTTCCGGGCGGCGCAAGGATACGCGCGCGGCTCTGCCTGGCTGTCGCCCGGGCCTGTGGCGACCGGGACCCGGCCGCCGCCGATGCGGCTGCCGCGGCGATCGAGCTGATGCACTGCGCGAGCCTGGTGCATGACGACCTGCCCTGCTTCGACGATGCGGATACCCGCCGCGGCAAGCCCTCGGTCCATGCCGAGTTCAGCGAGCCGCTGGCGGTGCTGGCGGGCGATGCGCTGATCGTGCTGGCCTTCGAGACGCTGGCGCGCGAGGCCGGGCGCGACGGGCGGGTGCTGGGCCGGCTGGTGGCGATCCTCGGCCGGGCGACGGGCATGCCGGGCGGCATCTGCGCCGGTCAGGCCTGGGAGAGCGAGACGCATGTCGACCTCTCGGCCTATCAGCGCGCCAAGACGGGGGCGCTGTTCACGGCCGCCTGCGCCGCCGGGGCGGCTGCGGCAGGGCAGGGGCCGGCCCGATGGATGCCGCTGGGCGACCGGCTGGGCGAGGCCTACCAGGTGGCCGACGACCTGCGCGACGCGCTGGGTGAGGCGGAGGCGCTGGGCAAGCCGGTCGGCCAGGACGACGCGCATGACCGGCCGAACGCCGTGAGCGCGCTGGGTCCCAGGGGCGCCAAGGCGCGGCTCGAAGGGCTGGTGCAGGCGGCGGTGGACGCGATTCCCGACTGTCCGGGCCGGGCGCTGCTCGAGGCCCTGGTCCGCTCGGAGGCCAAGCGGCTCGTGCCGCCGAAGCTCGCCGCGCTGGTCGGCTGATGCCGGACGGCGAGCAGGCCGGGCGCGCGGCCGCGCGTCAGGGAGACGAGATCCGGGACGGCGCGCCGCGTCGCCCCGACCGAGGTCCCCGAGGGGGGCGAACCGCGGGCGCCACGCCCGGCGCCGAGGAACTCGGCCGCCAGGGAGGGCTCGAAGGCCCGGCGCCCGCGGTTCATCGACTGCCACCGGAACTGCCCCAGAGCGACGACCAGAACGTTTCCCGGAACGTCCCCCCGGACCTTCCCATGGCCGGCCGCCTGGGGGCCGCCTGGGCCGCGCGGCGCAACGCGCTGGTCGCGGCACCCTGGTTCCAGCGCTTCGCCGGCCGGTTCTGGCCGTTCCGCGCGGTGGCGGCGCGGGAGGCGGCGCGGCTCTTCGATCTGACGGCCGGCTTCGTCTACAGCCAGGTGCTGGCGGCGGTGGTGCGCCTCGGCCTGGTCGAGCGGCTGGCGGCCGGGCCGATGGGCGAGGCGGCGCTGGTCGAGGCCAGCGGTCTGCCCCCGGCGGCGCTGCGCCGCCTGATGGAGGGCGCCGAGGCCATCGACCTGGTCGAGCGGCTGGGCGAGCGGTTGGGCGAGCGGCTGGGCGAGGCGCGGAGCGAGACCGTCTGGGGTCTCTCGATGCTGGGCGCGGCGCTGGCGGCCAATGCGGGCGCCGTCGCCATGATCCGCCACCACGACATGCTGTATCGCGACCTCGAGGATCCGGTCGCGCTGCTGGCCGGCGGGCGCACGGCGGCGGGGGCCGAGCCCGAGATCGGCCGCTTCTGGGCCTATGCCCGCGACCCGGGCGCCGAGGGGCGTCTCGCCCAGACCTTCGGTCCGGAGGCGGTCGACGCCTATTCCGCGCTGATGGCCGCCTCGCAGGACTTCATCGCCGAGCAGGTGCTCGACCGCCTGCCGCTCGGCCGGATCGCGACGCTGGTCGACATGGGCGGGGGCGAGGGCGCCTTCGTCGAGGCCGCGGCGCGGCGCGCACCGCATCTGCGGCTCGGTCTGCTCGACCTGCCGGCGGTGGCCGAGCGTGCCCGCACCCGCCTCGCCGCCGCCGGGCTGGGCGACCGGATCGAGGTGCGCGGCGGCGATTTCTTCCGCGACGCGGCGCCCTTCGCGGCCGAGGGCGGGGCCGACGCCGTCTCGCTGGTCCGCGTCCTCTACGACCACGACGACGCCTTCGTGGCCGGGCTGCTGAGACGCGCCCGCGCGGCGCTGAAGCCCGGCGGGCGGCTGATCGTGGCCGAGCCGATGGCCGGTCTCGCGGGAGGCCGCCGGGCGGGCGCGTACTTCGCCCTCTACCTCGCCGCCATGGGCTCGGGGCGCATCCGCCGGCCGGCCGAGATCGCCGCCCTGGCGCGCGCCGCCGGCTTCACCCGGATCCGGCGCCTCAGGACCGCGCAGCCTGTCCTCTGCGGTTTGGTCACGGCCCGCGCCTGAACCGTCCGGATGCGCAAACAGGACCGTTTCGTAACGCGAGGGATGGGGCTTTTAGGTGTAATGTTTCCTTGACGCTCCAAGCCGTCTAGTTAGACTGACAACCAAGGATACCGCCCCCGTGTCGCGTTTCCCTGACGCACGCGGAGCAGGCCGGAAGAGGGAGGAGACCTGCGTGCCGCTTGAGGCCAGAGCCATCGTCCTCGACGGACCCGGGCGCCTCGGTACGGCCGACCTGGCGCTGGATGCGCCGGGGCGCGAGGACATCGTGGTCGATGTTGCGCTGTCCGGCATCTCGACCGGTACGGAAAAGCTCCTCGTCACCGGCCGCATGCCGCCCTTTCCCGGCTTCGGCTACCCGCTCGTCCCCGGCTACGAGAGTGTCGGCACCGTGGTCGAGGCCGCGCCCTCGGGCGAAGGCCCGGCCGTCGGCGACACCGTCTTCGTGCCGGGCGCGCGCTGCTTCGGCGCGGTGCGCGGGCTCTTCGGCGCCTCCGCCTCGCGTCTCGTCCTGCCGGCTGCGCGCGCGGTGGCGGTGCCGGCCGCCCTCGGCGACGACGCCGTCCTGATCGCGCTGGCCGCGACCGCCTACCACGCGCTCCACGACCGCGGCGCGGTGGCGCTGCCGGACGCGATCATCGGGCACGGCGTGCTTGGCCGGCTGGCTGCCCGTCTCGCCGTGGCGCTTGGCGGCGCGCCCCTGGTGCATGAGGTCGAGGGCGCGCGGATGACCGGCGCCGTGGGCTATCGCGTCTGCCGTCCCGGCGACGACGACGCCCGCCATGGCCGCATCCTCGATGCCTCGGGCGCACCGGGGATCGTGGACACCGCCGTCTCCCGCCTCGCCAGGGGCGGCGAGATCGTCCTCGCCGGCTTCTATGCCGAGCCCGTCGCCTTCGCCTTCCCGCCCGCCTTCATGGCCGAGGCGCGGCTGCGCATCGCGGCCGAGTTCACGCCCGCCGACCTCGCCGCCGTGACCGCCATGGCCGCGGACGGCCGCCTTTCGCTCGACGGTCTCGTGACCCACCGCCGCCCGGCGGACGAAGCCGTGACCGCCTTCGAGACCGCCTTCGACGACCCCGCCTGCCTGAAGATGACGATCGACTGGAGAGCCCGATGACCCCCGATGACGGTGCGCCCCCCCGCCTGGTCGACGCGGTCGAAACCCGCTCGTTCGACCAGATGACCGCTGCCCTGCGCGAGGAGGCGGCCGAGGAGCCCCCGGCGCCCTCGACCGGCCCCGTGAAGCGCGAGACCCAGGTGATCGCGATCTACGGCAAGGGCGGCATCGGCAAGTCGTTCACGCTGTCGAACCTCAGCTACATGATGGCCCAGCAGGGCAAGCGCGTGCTGCTGATCGGCTGCGACCCCAAGTCGGACACCACGTCGCT
>JBCBPG010000143.1:0-8199 GCA_039820865.1 Pseudomonadota bacterium | reverse complement strand
TCACCGTCGGCGCCTCGGCCTTCATGAACAACACGCCTGTCGTGGTAATGCTGATCCCGGTCGCCACCCGCATCGCGCGACAGCTCAAGATATCGGCCAGCCAGGTGCTGATCCCGCTCTCCTACGCCGCGATCCTGGGCGGGACCTGCACGCTGATCGGCACCTCGACCAACCTGCTGGTCGACGGCATCGCGACGCAGAACGGGCTCGAGCCCTTCAGCCTGTTCGAGGTCACGCCGCTCGCCCTCGTCATCGTCGTCGCGGGTCTGACGGTGATCGCCATCGGCGCGCCGCGCGTGCTGCCCCGCCGCGACGCGATGCTCGACTTCCTGACGACGCGCAAGTCGCTCCGCTTCTTCAGCGAGGTCGTGATCCCCGAGGGCTCGCAGCATATCGGCCGCGCGATCCGCGAGGTCGAGCCGCTGATGCGCGACGGCATGACCGTGATCGACGTCATCCGCGGCGATCTCTCGCTCCGCCGCGACATCGGCGGCGTGGTGCTGGAGGCGGGCGACCGCATCGTCATCCGCTCCGGCGTGAACGAGCTGCTCACGCTGCGCGGCGACCGCGCGCTTGCGATGGTCGGCCAGCTCGACCCGATCGGCGCCAAGTCCACCGTCACGGTCGAGGCGCTGATCACGCCCGACTGCAAACTGGTCGGCCGCCAGATCGGCGATGTCCGCTTCCGCCGCCGCTATGGCGTCTACCCGCTGGCGGTCCACCGCCGGGCCGAGCGGGTGGGCAATATCCTCGACGAGGTGCGCATCCGCGTCGGCGACACGCTGCTGCTCGAGGGCGACCCGGACGACATCCAGCGGCTGTCCGCCGAGCAGAACCTCGCCGACATCACCCAGCCGACCGACCGGCCCTATCGCCGCGAGCGCGCGCCGCTGGTTCTCGCCATCCTCGCGGCGCTGGTGATCGGTGGCGCGACCGGCGTCATGCCCATTGCCGGCCTCGCGCTGATCGCCGTCGCCCTGGTCCTGGTCACCCGCTGCATCGATGCCGAGGAGGCCTTCGCCCTGGTCGACTGGCGCCTCCTCGCGCTGATCTTCGCGATGCTGGGCGTCGGCCGGGCGCTGGAGCTGACCGGTGCCGTGCACCTGCTGGTCGAGCCCTTCGGCGACGTCCTCGCCGCGCTGCCCCCGGCGCTTGTCCTCTGGCTGGTGTTCCTGCTCGCCTCGATCCTGACCGAGCTGGTGTCGAACAACGCCGTCGCCGTGGTGATGACCCCGCTCGCGATCACCGTCGCGGGCATCCTTGGCGCCGATCCGCGCCCCTTCGTGGTCGCCGTGATGATTGCCGCCTCGGCCAGTTTCGCCACGCCCATCGGCTACCAGACCAACACGCTGGTCTATGCCGCCGGCGGCTACCGCTTCACCGACTACATGCGCCTCGGCATCCCGATGAACCTGATGGTGGGGGTCATCGCGTCGCTGATGATCCCCTTCATCTGGCCGCTCTGAGCGGGGCGCCGCGCCGTCTCGCCGCTCAGTTCGGGTAGTCCGTGCTGCCGCCGCCGCCGCCGCTGCCGCCCGAGGCGATCGCCGCGCCGACCGCCAGGCCGAGGATGCCCGCCGCGATCCCCACCGCCGCCGCGTTGCCCCGGTCGTCGTCGTAGTGATGGTCGTGGACCACCACCGGCGGGCGCCCGCGGCGGTGATGGTCGTGGCGCGCGTAGTTGCTGCGCCGGTCCTCGCGCCGCTCGCGCGCGTCCTTGCTGTTGTCGCGGCGGTGGTGGCGGGCGTGGTCCTTCTTGTGGCGCTTGCGCCGGACCTCGCGCTCGCGGTTCTTGCACTTCTTGCCGCACTTCGCCGCGACGACCGGCAGCGCCGGGGCCGCGGCGACGACCGGACCGGCCGGCATCGCCACCGCCGCCGGCGCGGCGCCTGCGATCGCCAGCGCCGCCGACAGCACCAGCCCCGCCACCCTGCGCATGCCGCTCATTCCGCCGCCTCCCCGGTCATCCCGAAATCGGCCAGGACGGCGGCATAGGCATCCGCCAGCGCGGGACAGTCCAGCTTCTCGACCGGCAGCGAGGCGCCATAGCCCGCCGAGGTCGCGAAGGTGAAGGCGATGTCCGAGCCGACGTCCTTGAGGATCATGTCGAACATGTAGAGCGTCTCGATGCGCAGGATCTCGCGCGCCTCGGCATCGCCGACACAGGCATAGTGATGCCCGATCGAGAGACCCAGCGACTGGGTCGAGGCGCGCATCGCCTCCTTGTCCATCGGCGAGGTGGTCTCCTGGCCGCCGGCAGGATGGGTCGAGGCCAGCAGGATGGCGAGGGTGGTGGCGATGATCGGGCGCATCGGTCTTCTCCCTTCGTTGACGTAGAGATCCTGCGCGTCACCATCGCCCATGTCACCACAAGGTTCAGCCACCGCCCCGCCGGCGACCCCGGAGTGCCCGCGATGCGCCTCGCCCCCCAGACACCGCCGCACACCCGCCCCCTCGGCTCGGACGACGGGGTCGTCGCACCCGTGCGCCCCAAGGCCAAGCCCAAGGTCGAGAAGCCGCGGCTCTGGAAGGTGATCCTGCTGAACGACGACTACACGCCCCGCGCCTTCGTCACCCGGGTGCTGATGCAGGTCTTCCGGCTGACCGAGGGCGAGTCGCATGGCGTGATGATGACCGCGCACCAGAAGGGCGTCTGTGTCGTGTCGGTCTACACGCGCGAGGTCGCCGAGACCAAGGCCGAGCAGGGGACCGAGGCCGGCAGGCGCGCCGGCTACCCGCTGACCTTCACGACCGAGCCCGAGGACTGACGCCCCGACCGGGCGCGCCGCATGCTTCGGCCCCGGATCTTTCTGCCGCGACGAAAACCTTCCTTAAGCCACGGCGCGTATGGCTCGCGGCGGGCACGCTTTCGTGCGCCGGATCGTCCTCAGATGACGGAGTGTCACCGATGACCCTCAAGCTGAAGATCACGCTGCTCGTCTCGATGCTGATAACCGTCATCGTCGGCGGGCTTGGCTTCGCCGTCTACGACAGCCTCGAACGGGCACGGGATATCGAGCGTCGCCAGCTCGTGATCCCGCTCGCGGCGGAACTCAACGAGACGATCCGGGCGCTTCAGATCGAACGGGGGCGCACCGTGGGGCTGATCTCGTCGGACGGCGCGGCAGACAACCGCAGGGCCCTCGACGAGCATCGCCCCGTCGCCGACGCCGCGGTGTCGGGCCTGCTGGCCAATATTGACGAGAGGGCGCTGGATGCGCAGCTGCCCGAGTTCGAAGGCGCGCTGCGTCCGCTGGCCGCCATTCCGGCAAAGATCGCCGCGCATCGCGCCGCCGTCGATGCCGGCCGCGTGAGCGTGTCGGACAACGTCGCCTTCTACACGACCGAGATCGAGACGCTGCTCGACATCATCTACGGCTCGATCAGCCTGGCGCCTGACACGGATGCCGCGATGAAGCTCACCTCCTTTGTCTTCCTCGTCCAGGCGATGGAGCATGGCGGCCTCGAGCGCGCGCTCGGCGCGGCGCTCTTCAATCAGGCGGCCGGAGACGGGCCCAAGCCGGCCACGCTCAAGGCCTACGCGACCCGGCGCGCGCGCGAGGAGAACGCGATCCATCAGTTCATCGCCCAGGCGGATCCGTCGATCCGCGACCGCTTTGCCGCGACCGTGAGCGGCCCCCACATCGCCCAGTTCGAGGAATGGCGCGAGGTGCTGGCCGACATCGCGCTGACCGGTGACGGCAAGGGGATCAGCGGCACGGCATGGTTCGACACCGCGACCGAGCGTCTTGACCAGATCTACCAGGTCTCGAACACGCTGCTCGACGATGCGGCCATGCACCTCACGGCGGTCCTGGCGCAGAAGATGACGAACAAGCAGATCAAGATCGCGATCGCCGCCGTGGTCTTCCTGCTCTCCGTGGCGGCCGCCGCCACCATGGTCATCTCGTTCAGCCGCAACGTGACCATGGTGACGCGGGCGCTCAACGAGCTGCGCCAGGGCAATATCGACCTCGAACTGCCGCCCCGGGTGCCGAGCGGCGAGATCGGGCAAATCCTGCATGACGTGGCCGGCGTGGCCGAGTACCTGCGCAACATTGCGGATCTTGCCGACCGTGTGTCGGCCGGCGATCTCAAGGGCGACATGCTGGCGCTCTCGATCTTCGATCGGCTGACGCATGCGCTGCAGATCATGTCGCTCTCGCTGAACGATGCGCTGCGGGGTGCGCGCGAGGGGGCCGAAAAGGTGGCGTCCGGGGCGGGCCAGCTCGAGGAGGGCGCGCAGTCGATCATCGAGGCGAGCCAGCAGCAGTCGGCGTCGGTGCTGACCGCCTCGAGCGCGGTCGAGGAGATCAGCGCTGCGCTTGCGCGTACGTCCGAGCATTCCAACGAGACCAGCCTGCTCGCCCGGAGCGCCTCCGAGAAGGCCTCCGAGAGCGCCGGCGCCGTCCTCGAAGCCTCTGGCGCCATGCGCTCCATCGCCGAGAAGATCCTGATCATTCAGGACATTGCCCGCCAGACGGACCTCCTGGCACTGAATGCCGCCGTCGAGGCCGCGCGGGCGGGCGAGTATGGACGCGGCTTCGCGGTTGTCGCCTCCGAGATCCGCAAGCTCGCCGAGCGCAGCCGTGCCGCGGCCGCTGAGATCTCGACGCTCTCCTCCAGCACGCTCGACATCTCCGGCCGTGCGGCGACCGGTATCGAGGAGCTCGTGCCGCTGATCAATCAGACGGCGGATCTCGTCGGCGAGATCTCCTCGGCGGCACGGGAGCAGTCGATCGGGGCCGAGCAGATCAACAACTCGGTCACGACGCTGAAGGAGCTCATCAACGCCAACCACGCCTCGGCCATCCGCATGGGCGACGAGGTTGGGGACCAGTCCCGCCAGGCGCGAGAGCAGCTGAAGACGCTGCAGCATTTCGAGTTCAATCCGGAACTCCTGGAAATGGCCACGGGCGAGAAGCCGGCCGAGCTGCCGCCGGCGCTGGCGGCCTGAGCCTGGCCGCGCCGGTGCCCAAGCCGCTGCGCGGGACCATGGTGCCAGCCCTGCTCTCCCCGGCGCTCTTCGCGGCGGGGGAGTTGTCGCCGAAACGTCGCCTGCCTATAACGCGCGCGACGGGTCAGCGACGCGAGAGGGCACCATGGCCGGCCACTCCAAATGGGCCAACATCCAGCATCGCAAGGGGCGCCAGGATGCCGCGCGCTCAAAGCTGTTCTCCAAGCTCGCCAAGGAGATTACGGTCGCCGCCAAGATGGGCGATCCGGATCCGGAAAAAAATCCGCGCCTGCGACTTGCAGTCAAGGAAGCGAAGTCGAGTTCGGTGCCCAAGGACGTGATCGATCGCGCGATCAAGAAATCCCAGGGCGGCGATGCTGAGAACTACGACGAGATCCGGTACGAGGGTTACGGCCCGGGTGGTGTGGCCATGATTGTCGAAGTCATGACCGACAACCGCAACCGGACGGCCGGTAACGTCAGGAGCTACTTCTCGAAGAACGGCGGCAACATGGCGGAGACAGGCGCCGTCAGCTTCATGTTTGATCGCATGGGACAGATCCTGTACCCGGCAACTGCTGCCGACGGCGACGCGATCCTCGAAGCGGCACTCGAAGCCGGGGCCGAGGACGTCGAAAGCAGCGATGACGGTCACGTCATCTGGACCGCGATGTCCGATCTCTCGGAGGTGTCGGAGGCGCTCGAAGCCGCCCTTGGCGAGGCCGAGAGCACCAAGATCGTCTGGAAACCCCAGACCCTCACCCCCGTCGATGAGGATGCCGGCGCGACACTCATGAAGCTGATCGCCACCCTCGAGGACGACGACGACGTCCAGTCCGTCACCGCCAACTTCGACATGTCCGACGAGGTCATGGCCAAGCTGACGGCGTGACAGCCGGCCCGACCTGCGTCACGGTCACCGCCAGCGGTTACGGCAGGTGGACGCGGCATTGGTTGACCAGATTACGAGCGGTGAGTGGTCGGCGCTGAGCGTCCTCGTGGCGGTCATCACGCTCGTGGTGACCGTAGGTTTGGGTGTCCTGGGGCTGCACTATGCGCATGCCTCCCTCGTGCTCTCGCGGCAGGAGGCCGAGCGCAGCAGGGCCCGGGCGCTGCGGCAGGCCGACGACGGCGCGGCGCTGAGGCGTGACGTCGTCGGGCGCGACGGGACGGCCGACAACCTTGAACGACAGCTTGCGGCGGCGGAGACGGCGGGAGATCTGGCGTTCACGGCGCTCCATGGCGGGCCGGGGCGGGGCAAGACGACACTGGCCCGGCTGCTTGCCCGCCGTGCGCGAGCGGCGGGGCGGCGGGTGCTGTGGGTCGAGGCGGCGACGCCGGAGCAGATCCGTGACCGCTTTGCCCGGTTTGCATCGGAGATCGACCCGACGCTGCCGGCCGACCATGGGAGCGCGGGGGAGCGGGCGGCGCACGCGAAGGCCTGCCTGATCGAGAAGGCCGCGACCGAGCCCTGGCTGGTCGTCTACGACAATGTCGAGCGGCCGGCGGTGCTGGAGGGGTGGCTGATGGAGGCGCGCTGCCTCCACCTCGTCGCCACCTCGCGCTGGGGCGAGTGGCGCGCGCCCGCCATCGCCTTCGAGGTGCCGCTGCTGAGCCCGACCGATGCGCGCCGGCTGCTGGAGGCCGAGGCCGGGCGGCCCGATCCGGGGGCCGGGGCGCTGGTCGGGACGCTGGACCGGCTGCCGCTGGCGCTGGTGCAGGCGGGGCAGTGGCTGCGGGGGCATCCGGGTACGGGCTTCGCGGCCTATGGCGCGCGGCTGGCGGAGCTGCTCGACGACTGGGCGCCGGACCCGGACCAGATCGGGGACTACGACCGCTCGGTCATGGCGGCGATCGAGCTGTCGCTCCGCGACTTTGACACGCCGCCGCGCGGGGGGCTGCTGGCGTGGCTGCGGCCCGCGCCGCCGCCGACTGATGCGTTCACGCTGTTGGCCATTGCCGCGTTTCTGGACCCCGACGATGTCGATCCCGCGCTGGTCGCGGATCTGGCGACCGCGGCGGAGGATCATTGGGCGATGCGGTCGCTGGCGTTTCCCGAGGCGGTGATGCCGCTGGCCCGTGACGGGGACCGGTTGGGGCGCGCGGTGCAGGCGCTGGTGCGTGCCGGGCTGTTCGCGCGCGACGATAAGGGCGTGGTCTCGATCCACCGCCTGACGCAGGCGGTGCTGCGGCGCCGGCTGGGCGTCGATGCGCGGCGCTGGGCCGAGACGGCGGCGGCCGTGGTGGCGGCGGGGTATCCGCACTATGCTGACTTCATCGAGAACTGGGAGGCGTGTCGGCGGCGGAACGGGCATGTCGAGGGGCTGGCGGCGCTGGACGAGGCGCTGCGCCCGCGCGGCGAGGCGATGGGGTACCTGCACAACCAGGCTGGCGCTTTCTACTCGGTGCAGCGGGAGGATGCGCGGGCGCTGGCCCATGCCGATGCCAAGCTGGCGCTGGAGGAAGCGCGCGATCCGCCCGACCCGCGGGAGATCGGCCTCGCGCATCATTGCCGTGGGCTCTTTCTCAGCCACTTCGGGTCGAGCCGGATTGAAGAGGCCGAGGCGGCGGCGGGGCGGGCGGCGGCGATCGCCGAGGCGGAGACCTCGATCCCGGCGGCCGACCGGGCGGCGTGGCTCGGTCAGCACGGCGACCGGCTGCGGGCGCTGGCCGTGGCCGGGCCGGTGGCGGCGCGGGCCGGGCGGCTCATGCAGGCCCAGGCGCGCATGCGGGCGGCGCTGCGGCTGCAGCGCTCGGTCGCGGCGGAGAGCCGGGGCGTGGCGGTGGAGTTGAACAACCTTGCGGCTGTGCAGGACGCGCGTGGCAGGAAGCGGGCGGAGGTGGTGCTGCGTCGCGGCACGCTGGCGGTGGACGAGCGGCTGGTGGCGGCGGGCGCGATGGAGGCCGGCGATCCGGAGATCGCGTTCGGCCACAACAATCTCGGCGGGGCGCTGCTGGAGACCGGGGAACCCGCTGCGGCGGAGGGATCGTTGCGGCGGGCGCTGGAGATCCGGCGAGATGCCTTTGACGCGACCAGTCCGCGCCATCCGTATACGGTGGGCACGGCCGGCTGGCTGGTGTCCTGCCTGCTGACGCTGGACCTGGTCGAGGGGGGCGGGGCGCGGCAGGATGAGGCGCGGCGGCTCTGTGACTAGTACGGGTTGGACTGGGACGATCGGATGCGCCGCGCGGCGGGCTATGCCGCGGTGGCGCGGGGGGAGGGGGAGCGATGACGCCTCGGG
>JBCBPG010000142.1:0-8218 GCA_039820865.1 Pseudomonadota bacterium | reverse complement strand
GGCGCTGGCGCGCGCGCTAGCCCCGGCCGTCGGCGCCGACGCGGACCTCGCCTGGCAGGCCGCCCGGGTCGCCAAGGCCGACCTCGCCTCGGAGATGGTCTACGAGTTCCCAGAACTGCAGGGCACGATGGGCGCCCACTACGCCCGCCATGCCGGCCTGCCCGAGCCGGTGGCCGAGGCCTGCGAGACCCACTACCGCCCCCTCGGCCCCGCCGACGCCGTCCCGACCGAACCGGTCGCCATCGCCGTCGCGCTGGCCGACAAGATCGACATGCTGACCGGCTTCTGGGCGATCGACGAGAAACCCACGGGGTCGAAGGACCCCTTCGCGCTGCGTCGGGCGGCGCTGGGCGTCCTCCGCATCGTCATCGAGGCCGATCTGCGCGAGCCGATCTTCAACATCGCCATCGCCGCCTTCAACCGCCACATGGGCGAGCTGGAGCGACGCGACCGCGCGCTCCTCCTCTCCGAGACCGATCTCACGGCGGCGCTTGCGGATATCGACGGCGACGTGGTTGCGGCCGGCACCGCGCTGATCGAAGCGCGCCTCGAGACCCGCGCGGCCGAGCAGGAGGCCCAGACCGGCCGCTCGCTGGTCGCGATGGCCGATCTCGCCCGCTTCGTCGACGACCGGCTCAAGGTGCTGCTGCGCGACCGCGGCATTCGCCACGACGTGATCGACGCGGTCGCCGGCATCGCCCAGCGCGACGTCGCGGCGGTGCGCGTGCGCAAGGCGCGGGTGCTGCAGGACTTCCTGTCGACCGAGGACGGGGCCAACCTGCTGGCCGCCTATCGCCGCGGCGCCAACATCGTCGCGGCCGAGGAGAAGAAGGAGCCGGCCGAGGGCGGCGCCGATTTCCGCGCGCTCCCCGACGCGGCCGCTGCCGCAGAGCCGGCCGAACGGGCGCTTTTCGACGCCATGGCCGCGCTGGCGCCCCGGGTCGAGGCCGCCGTCGCCGCCGAGGACTTCGTCGCCGCCATGGCCGCCATGGCCGAGCTGCGCGCCCCGGTCGACGCCTTCTTCGACGACGTCACCGTCAACGCGCCGGACCCCGCACTCAGACTCAACCGCCTGCGCCTCCTCTCGGGCCTGCGGGCGCTGATGTGCCGTGTCGCGATCTGGGACGCCATCGAGGGCTGAGCCCGCGTCGGTCCGGCGCCCTGCGCTGCGCTGCGCGCCGGACCGCCAGTCGGTTGCCGACGCGCCCATGCCGCCCGTCCTGCCCGAACCCGGAGGACAGTGGATATCTGCGATCCCGGTGTTCGCTGAACGTTCGTGTTTCTGGTGCCATGATGACGCGGGAGGGGGGCGACGCGACCCCGCAACGCGGCCCGTCGCGGCAACCGGCAGGTCTGCCGGCGCGGCCTCGCGGCAACGCGGGTGCGCCTGCGGGCGCCTTTTCCGACCTTTACACCGTTGCGCCACGACTGACCAAGCGACACGCTGCGCCGCAGCGGGGCAGCGGCGTTTCCCGGGGTCCGACGGAGAGCGAGGGATGAAGCGGGCGAGCGAGACCATCGGATGGATCGCGGTGGGCGGCAGCCAGCCGCTGCCCGATGCCGAGCGCCACGGCGAGAAGGCGGCGCTGCTCGCCCGCGCGGCCGAGGGCGGCCTGCCCGTGCCGCCCGGCTTCGTGATCGACGCCGCCACCGCCGCCGATCCCGCCACCGCCGGTCGCGCCCTCGATATCGGTCTCGCCCGGCTGGAGGCGGCGACCGGCCAGGCGCTCGGTGATCCGGACGGTCCGCTGCTGCTCGCGCTCCGCCCCTCGGCCCTGGCCGGCAGCCTCGGCGCCGGGGGCAGCGGGGGCGCTGGCGGGGGTGGCGGCGCCATCGCCCCGGCCGTCCTCAACCTCGGCGTGGCGCCGGGCGTCGTCGGCGCACTCGCCACACGCTACGGCCGGCGTGCTGCCGCCGATCTCGACCGCCGCCTGGCGCAGGCCTGGGGCGCGGGCGCCGCCGGGCTCGACGACGAGGAGTTCGAGTACGCGCTTCACGACACGCTCCGCCGCTGCGGGGTCGAGAGCGAGACCGACCTCGACACCCAGGCGCTCACGCGCCTCGCCGCCGAGTGCCGCGCGATGGCGGCCGAGGCCGGCTGCCCGGTGCCCGAGGACCCGAGCGATCAGGTCGCCGCGGCGCTGTCCGGGATGCAGGCGATCTGGGCCGCGCCCAGGGCCCGTGCCCGCCGCGCGGCGCTGGGCGGCGACGGCGCGCTCGGCCTGCCGGTCATGGTGCAGGTCATGGCGATCGGGCTCGGCAAGGGGGCGCAGGAGGGCGGTGTCACCGGCGCGGGCGTCGCCTGGCTCCGCGACGAGGACACGGGCGCACCCCGCCTCGGTGGTCGCTTTCTCGAACAGGCGCAGGGTGGCGAGGCGCTGATGGGCCTGCGCACCCCGATGGTCCTGACGGTGGCGGAGCGTCTGGCGCTCGGCCTGCGCGGCCGGTCGCTGGAGGAGGCGCAGCCCGGCATCGTCGACGTGCTGGAGAGCGGGCGGCGCCGGCTGGAGCACGCGCTCGGCGATGCCTTCGCCCTCGACATCACGCTCGACGGCGGCGAGGTCGCGATCACCGAGCTTCGCCGCGCCCGCCGCACCGCCCGCGCGGCCGTGCGCATCGCCGTCGACCTGGGCGAGACCGGCGCGATCCGGCGCGAGGATGCGCTGATGCGCGTCGATCCGGCCGCGCTGGAAGCGCATCTGCACCCCACGATCGACGAGAAGGCCGAGCGTGACACGGTCGGCCGCGGCATCGCCGCCTCGCCCGGTGCGGCGGCGGGCTCGCTGGTCTTCACGCCCGAGGCCGCCGAGGCCGCCGCCGCCAGCGGCCGCCCCGCGATCCTGGCGCTGGTCGAGACCAGCCCCGAGGACATCCGCGGCATGCATGCCGCCCGCGCCGTCATCACCGTGCGCGGCGGCATGACCAGCCACGCCGCCGTCGTCGCCCGCGGGCTCGGCAAGCCCTGCGTCGTCGGCGCCCGGACGCTCCGCCTCGACCGCAAGGACCCGGCGCTGGTCACGCCCGAGGGGCGGCGCTTCGAGGAGGGCGCGGTCATGACCGTCGATGGCGGCTCGGGCGAGATCCATGCCGGCAAGATCGCCACGCGCCCGCCCGAGATGACCGGCGCCTTTGCGCGGCTGATGGTCTGGGCCGACGAGATCCGGCGTCTCGGCGTCCGCGCCAATGCCGACACGGGCCAGGACGCCCGCGTCGCCCGCGGCTTCGAGGCAAGCGGCATCGGTCTCTGCCGCACCGAGCACATGTTCTTCCCCCAGGGCCGGATCGCGGCGATGCGCCGGATGATCCTGGCCTCGACGTCCGAGGACCGGCGCGCGGCACTGGCGGATCTGGAGCCGATGCAGCGCGAGGACTTCGTCACGCTCTTCACCGAGATGGCGGGCCAGCCGGTGCTGATCCGCCTGCTCGACCCGCCGCTGCACGAGTTCCTGCCCCATGGCGCGGCCGACATCGCCGAGCTCGGCCGCACGCTGGGCCTGCCCGAGGCCGAGGTGACGGCGCGCGCCAAGGAGCTGGCCGAGTTCAACCCGATGCTCGGCAAGCGCGGCTGCCGTGTCGGCATCGCCTATCCCGAGATCTACGAGATGCAGGCCCGGGCGATCCTCGAGGCCGCGGTCGAGGCCGGCCGCGCGACCGGCGCGCCGGTGGTGCCCGAGATCATGGTGCCGCTGATCTCGGCCGTGCGCGAGCTTGAGATCCTCCGCGCCCGGATCGATGGTGTCGCGGAGACGCTGCGGGCCGGGCATGGCGCCCTTGTCGACTATCGCGTGGGCGTGATGCTGGAGACACCGCGCGCCTGCCTGCGGGCGGGCGAGATCGCGGCGATCGCGGATTTCATCTCCTTCGGCACCAATGACCTCACGCAGATGACCTACGGCCTCAGCCGCGACGACGCGGGGCGGTTCATCCACGACTACATCGCGCAGGGGGTCTATGCGCACGACCCGTTCCACAGCCTCGACTTCGAGGGGGTGGGGGAGCTGATGCAGATCGGTGCCGAGCGGGCGCGGGCGGTGAAGCCCGACATCTCGATCGGGCTCTGCGGCGAGCAGGGGGCGGATGCGCGTTCGGTGGCGTTCTGCGAGCGCGCGGGCTTCGACTACGTGTCGTGCTCGCCCTTCCGGGTGCCGGTGGCGCGGCTGGCGGCGGCGCAGGCGGCGATCCGGGCGGGCAGGGGCGAACTGGCGTGACGTGGCCGACGACGGTCAGGCGGTGCGTTTCACGCACCCTGCGCCACCCGCCCGTGGGGTGGGTGAAACGCACCGCCGGCCACGGCATCGGCGCATGAGCCTGCCGTCCCCGGCGCCCCCGCCCGACCCCGGGGCGCGGCTCGATGCGGTGGCGGCGGGGGGCAAGGCGGCGCTGGCGCGGCTCCTGGCCGAGATCGAGGCCCGTGCGGGCGATCCGGCGACGGCGGCGCTGCTGGACGCGGCGCTCGCGCGCACGCGGGCGCCGGTCATCGGGCTGACCGGCCCGCCGGGCGTCGGCAAGTCGACGCTGACCGATGCGCTGATGCGCGAGGCGCGGGCGCGGGGGCTGACGGTCGGCGTGGTGGCGGTCGATCCGTCATCCCGGCGCACGGGCGGCGCGCTCCTCGGCGACCGGACGCGCATGGCGCGCGACCCGGCCGATCCCGGCGTCTTCGTCCGCTCGATGGCCGCGCGCGACCGGCTGGGCGGCATCGCCGAACAGACCTTCCCGGCCGTCGTCGTCATGGGCGCCCTGATGGACCGGGTGATCGTCGAGACGGTGGGCGTCGGCCAGTCCGAGACCGAGATCGCCGGCATCGCCGATACCGTCGTCGTCTGCGCCCAGCCCGGCGCCGGCGACACGCTGCAGGCGATGAAGGCGGGGCTGATGGAGATCCCCGACATCGTCGCCGTCACCAAGGCCGATCTCGGCGAGACGGCACGGCGGACGCGGGCGGATCTCGTCTCGGCGCTCGGCCACCTGCCGCGGGCGGGTGGGCGCGAGGCGGTCGAGGTGATCGCCGTCTCGGCCGCCACGGGCGAGGGGATCGAGGCCCTCGTTTCCCGTATCGAGAGTGTGACAGGGGGTGCGAATCACCCTCAGGTCGCAGAACGGGACAGGTCTGCCCGCCGCCGGGACCAGGCCGAGGCCTGGCTGCGCGTGGCGGTCGCGGCCGAGTTCGGGCGGTCCGGCCTCGCCGCCTTCGACGCCGGGCGTACCGGGCGCTCGGGCGCGCAACCCTTTAGCGACGGCGCCCGATTCCTCCTGCGACATGCGGAACGCATCGCCGTAAGGTGAGGCGAGCAAAGGTCTTGTGGGCATCACCACCTGCAGGCGAGCGCGGCTGCGCGGCGGGCGCGAGACTCGACGTACCCGATCAGCGCCCGGTCGATAGCCATGCAGTTCCCGCAAGCGCGCCTGTCCCCTGCGACATGCATCAATACATTTTCTTGACAGGCGCGCGTTGCCGCCACAATCACCTGCTCGATGCCACAGCGAAACGACAATGAACGAGACGTAAAAGGGCGGTCCACGCCCGGACACTGGGACGAGACTTCGCTGGAGCGGACGACATGCGTGTGAGTACTTCGATCATCGGCGTGGCCCTCAGCGGCATCTGCGCCGGTCTCCTGGCCATGGGCACCGCTGCGGCGTCGGAGCGTCAGACCACGGCGATGCCCTATGGCGAGAACACCCTCGCCGCCCCCGACGGCAGCCTCGTGCGCCTGCTCGATGCCGAGCAGGACAGGGTCTCCGCGATCCTGGCGGACACTGTGCTGGCGCGCCTCGCGGGGCTGCCCCAGACCGAGGCACCGGCCGGCAGCGAGAGCGATCTGCGCCGTAACCGCCGCATCGCCAGACTGGCCGAGCAGGACGCCGAACAGCGCGACGCGGCCGACCTGCTGGGCGAGGTGCGGGGCAAGACGGTGACCGAGCTGCTGATCGCCGATCCGGGCGCGGTCATCGACGCCGAGGCGATCGACACGGTCATGGTCGGCGACAGGAGCGCCGAGTGGCGCTGCCTGGCCGAGGGGCTCTACTTCGAGGCGCGCGGCGAGAGCATCGTCGGGCAGATGGCCGTGGCCGAGGTGATCCTCAACCGCGCCGACAGCGGGCGCTATCCCGACACGATCTGCGGCGTGCTTGACCAGGGCACGGGCGACCAGCTCCACCGCTGCCAGTTCAGCTACAACTGCGACGGCAAGGCCGAGACGATCAGCGAGCCGCGCGCCTGGGAACGGGTGGGCAAGATCGCCTGGGTGATGATGGCGGGCCGGCCGCGCACGCTGACCGACCGCGCGACGCACTACCATGCCGACCACGTGAGGCCGGGCTGGGCGCGGCGCATGCTGCGGACGGCCCGGATCGGCGAGCACCTGTTCTACCGTTACAAGACCACCGTCAGCAGCCGCTGAGGCTGCCGCGCGTCCGCGTCCCGGGACAGGCGCCGTGTCATTTGCACGCGATGCCCTGTCCGTGCTTCCCTACATCTTCAACGATCCGCGGGTGCGTGCCGGCGGCGAGGGGGGACTGCAATGATCGATCGGGCACTGATCCCGGGCCGGCTGGCCGAGGCCGAGGCGGCGCCCGATGGCGCGGCCGAGACGCCGCCGGCCGACCGCATCTTCCTGCTCGACTACATCGCCGAGATCGAGATCGGCGCCTATCGCTCGGAATTCGGCGTGACCCAGCGCCTCGGCTTCGACGTGGTGCTCGAGGTCGTGCGGAACACGGCTCATATCGACGACCGCATGGAGCGGGTGATCAATTACGACGACATCATCGAGGCTATCGGCGCCATCGCGGCTGGCCAGCGCATCCAGCTTGTCGAGACCTTCGCCGAGCGGCTGGCCGAGCGCCTGCTGACCGATCCGCGGGCGCGCCGGGTACACCTGCGCATCGCCAAGCTCGACCGGCTGGACAACGGCGCGCGCCTCGGCGTCGAGATCTCGCGCGTCCGCCGCCCGGAAGCCAACGAGCACGTCTGGTCCCTCGCCCCCGAGATCCGCTGACGCGTTCGCCGGCAGGGGCTCGCCCCCACCCGCGGCAGGTGAGGCATGTGATCGTTACGATTCCCCGAACGCTGCCCCGTGGCGATGCGCAACGCGAGCCGATGCGGTTAGCTGCCGGTTCAGGAGTGCCGCCGCATCCTGACGCGGGAGGGGGCGAGCCCCGACTGTCCCTGTCCCCGCGCGGCAGCAGCGCCAGAGATGGCGTGCGGGCCCTGACGGTTGCCCCGGGTGAGGCAGGTGCGCGCGTTTCGGCGGTGATCGCGGCCGCGCGGGGCTGTCGCTGCCTGCATCAGCCGGGGGTGTCCGGGGTCAGTCGATCGAAGCGGCGGGCGACAACGGCGGCGGCGGCGGACTGTGCCTCGGCGAGATGCGCGGTCAGCGTCTCGAAATCCCTGGTGCCGCCGGCGCGGGCAAAGACCCGGTAGAGGCAGGTGCCGAAGCGGTCGGGCGACACGGCCTGTGCCAGGGCTGCGCGCTCGGTCTGCTGGAGGCGCTGTTCGAGCGCCAGCGTGGCGGAGAGTGTCGCCGCCTCGTCGGGGGCCAGCCAGCCCGCCGTCGCCAGGTCGACCAGCGCGGTGCGGGCCGGCATGCCGAGGCCACGGCCGGTGATCAGCGCGCCGGTCTGGGCGGTGAACTCGATCTCCATCACGCCGCCGGCCGCGTGTTTCAGCGCCCAGGGCTCGGGGCGCTCGGCCGCATGTGCCTCGATCAGGCGCACGCGCATTGCGGCCGCTGCTCCGGCCGTCTCGGCGGGCGCGGCCGCGCGCCGGGCCATTGCCGTGCCGACCACGGCCATCACGTCCTCACCCAGCGCCCTCGCCGCGCCAGCGCCGGCCTCGCCGGGGATCGTGGCCACGACGCGGGCGCGGGAAAGGGCCATGTGCTCCCAGACCTCGGCCGCCTCCGCGTGGTAGCGGCGGAAGGCGTCCAGCGACACGGCAACGGGCCCCGCGCGGCCCGAGGGGCGCAGGCGCATGTCGACCTCGTAGAGCCGCCACTCGGCCGTCGGCGCCGTCAGCGCCGCCAGCAGCGCCTTCATGAGACGCGGGTAGTAGGCGGTCGCAGCGATCGGGCGCGGGCCCTCGGACATCGCCGTCGGCGCGGCGTCGTAGACGGTGATGAGGTCGAGATCCGAGCCCGCCGTCATCTCCCGCGTGCCGAGCTTGCCGAGCGCCAGGACCACCATGCCGCGCCCCGGCGCCAGCCCGTGGCGGCTG
>JBCBPG010000141.1:0-8248 GCA_039820865.1 Pseudomonadota bacterium | reverse complement strand
CGAGGACCTGCCCCGCTCGATCGACTACGACATGATCGTCCGGCTGGCCGCCCGTTTCCCCGTCGCCTTCGTCGATGCCGTGCTGTTCGACCAGCGCAAGCACGACGGCGCCCGCGGCGCGAAGACCGCCCGCCACGCCGCGCGCGACAGCGAGACGGTGTGGCTCGCCAACGACCAGGCGGTCTTCCTCGGCTTTCGCGAGACCCTGCCGCTCGGCCTCTACGAGGCGATGTTCGAGTCTGCCGAGCCCGCGCTCGCCACCCGCGCGGCGCTGATCCAGCGGGGCGCGGTCCATGCCCGCCGCGGGCTCTGGGCACTGGCGCTGGAGGATATCGAGGCCGCCGCCGCCATGACCGATGCCGGCCCGCTCAGCCACGTCGAGGCCGGGGCCTGCCGGCGCGCGTTCGCCGGCAAGCACGGCTGCCGCGACGCCTATGCCCCGGCGCTGGCCCCCCGTTTCGCGGCGCTGGCTGCCGCCGCCCCCCTCGGCGCCGGGATCGCCGGAGCGCTTGGCGCAGGCCTCCGCTGGCGCCTGCGCGAGGCGATCACCCGGCGCGCCCTCGGCGAAGCCGCCTCGATCCTCGGTCTGGCCCGGCACCTCAAGGCCCTCGCCCGCCTCTCGCCCCTCGACCGCCCGCCGGGCGAGGACGGCCGCATCGCCGAGCGCCGGGTCCTGCCCGCCGAGGCCTACGCGTGGTGAGACGATGAGGGCGAGCGGCTTCTTCGCGTCGATCGGCGCGCTCTCGGTCGGTCGCGCCATCGCGCTCGGCGGCCAGGTGCTGATGCTGCCGATCATCGCGCGCTATCTCACCCCGGCCGAGTTCGGGATCGCCGCGCTGGCCACCAGCATCACCGTCTTCGCCAACATGCTGAGCGACGGCGGCATGGCCCGCTCGCTGATCCGCAAGCCGCTCGAAGAGCACCTCGACTGGTCCAGCATGTTCTGGGCGCTGGTGGTCGTCGGCCTCGCCCTCACCGCGTGCCTCGCGGCGATCGCGGGGCCTGTGGCGGGCTGGCTGGGCGAACCGGCTGTCGTCGACCCGCTGCTCGCGCTCTCGGTCCTGCCGCTGATGCTGGCGCTCAATGCGACGTTCACGGCGGCGCTTGAGCAGGCGCGCGCCTTCGAGGAGCTCGCGATCGCCCAGACCGTCTCACAGCTGACGGGGATCGTGGTGGCGCTCGTCCTTGCCATCTGGGGATGGGGCGTCTGGGCGCTGATCATCCAGCAGCTGGTGCAGTACAGTCTGGTGGCGGCCTGGAACTCGGTGCGCTCCCCCTTCCGGCCGCGCTTCGAGTTCTCGCTGCGCTGCCTGATCCCGCATGCGATCTTCGGGCGCGACATCATCGCGGCGGCGGCGGTGCGGACCGTGGGCGAACAGGGGGTGCTGATCCTGATCGCCCGGGTGCTGGGGACGGCCGAGCTCGGACTCTATGCCATGGCAAGCCGCTTTCTGCGCCTGCCGCTGTTCGGCCTGGCGGGCCCGCTCAGCAATGTCGTCTATGTCCACCTTGTGCAGGCGCGCGACGACCCGGAGAAGTTCCGCGAGATCCTGCTTGGCACGATGCGCCTTCTCTGCCTGGTGATCCTGCCGCCGATGGTCTCGCTGGCGATGATCGGGGACACGGCCTTCGTGCTGGTCCTCTCGGATCAATGGGCCGCGGTTGCGCCGATCTTTGCGCTGGCGGCGCTGGGCGACGCGCTGCGGGCGATCCTGGTCGTGCCGACATCCGCCTATGCCGCGGTCGGGCGCACGGGGCTGAGGCTGCTCGCAGCGGCCGAGCAGGCGGCACTCTGGATCGGCATGGCACTCGGCGGCCTGGCCTGGGGCCTCATCGGCATTGCGCTGGCACGCACGCTGTCGATCCTGGTGCATGTACCGAGGCTTGGCCAGTTCACGCGGCGCATCAGCGATATCGAGCTGCGGCCCTTTCTCATGTCGCTCGTGCCAGGCGTGCTCGCCGCGCTCACCGTCATCGTCCTGCAGCTCGGCGCGGACGTCCTCACCGGGCTCGAGGCGTGGTGGCGGGTCGTGGTGGCTGCGCTGATCCTCGCGACCGCGATGGGCGTGACCGCCCTCGCCTTCCGCAAGGATGTGGTGAAGTCAGTCCGCTACCTTAGGAACTGACGGCCCGGCCACCGCCAGGGTCGCACGCCCGAGAGCGGGCCGCTGGCGGTCCAGGCGGGGCGTTGCAGGACGCCGCTCCTGAACACTTTCGGCGGCGGGCAGGACCGTACGCGCCTCCCTCTCCAGAGGAATGAAGGCGCCGATGAACATCATGACGTTCAGCAACACGAAGGGCTGGTAGAGTTCCGACTCCACCAGCGTGCGCAGGAAGACCGTCGCGATGGCGGCCAGCAGCGCCCAGTCCTCGCCCTCGCCGCGCGCAAGGGCCCGGTAGACGAGGGCGACGAGGCAGTAGACAAAGCCGATCGCGGCGAGGCCGAGGCCAACCAATCCGAACTCGACCCCGATGTTGAGCCAGCTGTTGTGGAACTGGAAGCTGCTGCTCCACTCGAGGTGATAGTCGTCGAAGAGCTGCCGGATCGAGGCGTTCTCGAAATAGAGCCAGTAGCCGTAGGCGCCGGTGCCGAGCACGGGCCGCTCGCCGATCTCGTAGAGCGCGACCTCCCACAGCCCGGTCCGCCCCGTCAGCGAGCGGTCCTTGCCAAAGGCGCCGAGCACCATGTCGATCGGGTTCTCGCTCAGCACGTTCACGGCGACGGCGGCGACGACGCATCCCGCGGCAAGCGCCGCAAAGATAAACACCATGCGCAGCGGTGTCAGCAGCTGGCGCTGCCCCACGAAGATCAGACCGCCGAGGACCAGCCCGAAGAGCCCGATCGTGGTAAGCGTCGATGTCGCGGACTGCGCGGCCCAGAGCAGGAAGAGCGAGAACGGCAGCAGGCCGAGTGCGCCGAGACGTACCAGGCCCGGCAGGCGACGGCTGCAGGCGGTGCCGAGGAGCAGCAGCGCCAGCACGCTCATCGCCGCGCCGAACTGGTTCTTGTGCGCGAAGATGCCCCTGGCATGCCGGCCGCCGCTGATCGCCTCCTGCACCTGCGGCAGCGAGCGCACCGCGATGCTGAACATCGCGATGGTGGCGACCAGCAGCAGCTGGCGCGAGGTCAGTCGTGTGGCGAGGAAGATGCAGATGAACATGCTCAGCATCGCCATGACGCCGGTCCGGAAGGCGATCATCGGGTCCGGCGCCCAGGTGCTGGACAGGATCCACCACAGCGGGAACAGCAGCGTCGGCCAGACGCGCTGGACGATCGGCCACGTCATGTAGCGATCGCGTACCAGCGCATAGGCAAAGTACAGCGCCATGGGGTAGAGTAGCAGCTCGTCGTACTGGAACGGCGAGGCCACCACGGCGAAGAATACCGTCGCAAGGACGAAGTCGATCTGGACCAGCGTGATGCTGATCCCGGCCGCAATATAGTATCTGGGCTCGACGAATGCTGTCTGCATCGGTCCCGTCCGAACGCTACGCGGTCGGCCCGGCCGGTCGTCGGCCGGGCGGCGAAGGCGCCTCAGTTGGCGTAGTAGCCCTTGAGGTAGGTGTAGCTGGTGCCATAGCCGGCGGGCTCGTGGCGGGCCTCACGCTTGCGGTCGACCTTGGTCATGACCGCGCCCAGGACGTTGATGTCATGCTGGTAGAGCCATTCGAGCGCGCGCTCGAAGGCGCCGGTCGGCGTGCGGTTCCACTCGACCACGACCAGCGCCGCATCGACATACTGGCCGATCAGCGTGAAGTCGCTGACGCCCAGGACCGGGCCGCTGTCGATGATCACAACGTCGAACACGGCCGAGAGGCGGTAGACGACGTCGCCGAACTCGGGCGAGGCCAGCAGGTCCGCCTTGGGCCCGTGGCTGCGCCGGAGCGGCAGGACGCGAAGGCCCGTCTCCGGCTCCTCGACGATCGCGTCGGCCAGAAGCGCCTCGCCCTCCAGCACGTCGACCAGGTCCTCGCCGACCTTGAGGCCGAGCGCGCCCGCGATCGAGGGGCGGCGGAGGTCGCAGTCGACCACGATCACCCGCTTGCCGCCGAGCGCCATCATGTGCGCCAGCACGATGCTGGTCAGCGACTTGCCCTCGTCCGGCAGCGCCGAGGTGACGAGCAGGCTGCGATGCTGGTTCACCGCCAGCGCCGTCAGCGTGCTGTTGCGCAGCGCCCGCGCCGCCTCGGCATACTCCGAGTTCGGCCGCCGCTCGAGGTAGCTGAGGATGCGACGGCGGCGGCGGCGGCTGAGCCGCGGCATGCCGGCCAGCACGCGAAGCCCGGTCCGCTCGGTGATCGAGTTGGCGGTACGGTAGGTGTTCACCAGGAGTTGCAGCAGCGCAACGATCGCCACGCCCGCGAAGCCGCCGGCAAAGCCGCCCAGAACCGCCGTCATCTTGGCCTTGGGCGCGAAGGGCGCACCCGGCGGCTCGGCGAAGGCGATGACGCGGCTGTCGGCGGTCTGGAACCCCTCCTGCTCGCGCGTCTGGTTCAGGCGCTGCAGGAAGTTGTTGTAGATCTCGCGGTTGGCCTCGGCCTCGCGCTCCAGCTGGCTGAGCCCGACGCCGGCGCGCGACTGCGCCTCGGCCTCGCCCTCGAGGTTCGCAAGCTCGCTCGACAGCACGTCGACCCGGCTCTGTGCGACGCGCAGGTCGCGCTCGAGACCGGTCACGATCTGGCGCACCTCCGAGGCGATCGCGCCGTCCACGTCGCGGAGCTTGCGCGACAGCTCGATCATCGTCGGGTGCTTGGGGCCGTAGCGCTCGGAGAACTCGGCCTGCTCGCGCGCGATGTCGGCACGCTGGCCGCGGAGCGACACCGTCAGGGGCGAGGAGAGCGAGGTGGCCGAGCGCACGTAGCCCTGCCCGTTGATCAGCCGGCGCGCCTGCTCCAGCTCGGCCCGCGCCTGGGTCGCCTCGGCGCGCGCGGCGACAAGCTGTCCGTTGATGGTGGCGACCTGCTGATGCGTGATCTGCACCGCCTGGCTGTCGCCGGTGCGGTTCACGGCATTGTAGGCCTGGATCGCCGCCTCGCTCGACTTCACGCGGTCACGCAGTTCGTCGAGACGGTCCTTGAGCCAGCCGGTCGCCCGGCGCGCCGCGTCGAACTTGGCGTTGAGCTGGTCGAGCACGTACTGGTCAGCGACCGCGTTGGCGATCAGCGCGGCCTTGGTCGAATCGTAGGACGTCACGCTGATCCGGATCGCGAAGGCGGGCGACATCGGCCGGGCACGGATCCGCCGGCGCAGGATCGAGACCGCCTGCTCATGCGCGTCCTCGGCAGCGGTCGCCCTGGCACGCTCCATCGCGCGCGCGTCCGCCGCCTGGTCGGCGGCGGCGGCAAGGCCGACCTCGACCGCGTTGTCGGCGGTCGCCGTATCGGTCGCGCCAAGGCCGAGCGCGGCGACCACGGGCCCCTTCAGCTCGGTCAGCCGCGCCGCCTGGCTTGCCAGCGCCTGCTTCAGCGCCGAGGCCTGCTGCAGCGAGGGATTGAACTCGGGATCGCGGTCCAGGCGGAGCTTGGTGACCACCTTGTCGAGCAGGTCGTCCGAGGTGAGGACGAGCATCTCGCTCTCGAGCACCTGGTTGTTGAGCGGCGTGTCCGACAGAACGCTATTGAGGTCGATGACCTGCTGCTGGCGGATGTCGAGGATCACCGCGGCCGAGGCACGGAAGACCGGGTCCTGGCGCTTGGCGAAGACATAGCCCGCGACACCGCCCAGGATGCCGCAGATCACGATGATCCACATCCCGTCGATGCCGATCTGAATCAGCTCGCGAAGGTCGAACCCCCGCTTAGGACCCGCCGCTGCGGCCGCTACCCGAGGCCGGAACTCCAAGTCACTATGCTGCACAATGTTCACTAGACACTCTCACTCACTTCCACACCCACCAAGAACGCAATATCCGTCGGTCGAAACCGGATCCGCGATCCCAAGCGACGTCGCGCAGCCCCCGCCCGCTCGGCCGTGCGAGGCGAACACCCCAGTCCGACTCGCCTTTAAAGTGTAACGGCTGTCCGCCACGCTTTCACGTGAAACCGTTTTTAGCCGGCAGAGTTCTAGCAGAAATAGTGCTGCGATGCCGCATTGGCAATCAGGGGTTGCGATACGTAGGGGCATCTTTGCCAAAATGGCGCCGGGGCGACTGGGTTGTCCCATCGCGGGCGATTCGCCCTCAGCCCCGAACGGGCGCCGTATCGGAGGCTCAGCCTCGGGCCAGGCGTCGCATGCCGAGCCGGCCGACCAGCAGCCCGACCAGGACCGACACCCCGGTCAGCGTCACCATGCTGCCCGGCAGGAGGGCTGCGCAGAGCATGAAGACCACGGTGGCGAGAACCGCGGCAAAGGCGACGGTGCCGCCGAGGCGCAGGAGGGCCGTCATGCCGCCCTCACCGCCGCCCGGCCGCCATCGGTGGTTCCCCTGTCGCCCGCTGCCAGGTTGGCCGGCACCACGGTAGCGAGCGCGTAGAGCCGCGCCTCCGTTCGCGAGAGCATCCAGCCATCGACCACGACGGTGCGACCGGCCGCGAAGTCGTCCGAGATCGCCGCCGCGAGCCGCGCCTCGAGTGTCCGCGCCGCAATCGCACCGATCGCCTGCCTGTCCGCGGAGAGCGCGTTGAGCAGGGCGCGCCGCAGGGCCGGGGCTGCGGCCTCCACGAGCCCGGCCGTCCGTAGCCTGTCGCCGAGCACGCGGACCGACACGCCATACGGCCAGCCGGCGAGAAGGCGGTCGAGCGCCGCCGCCCCACTGAACGCCCCACGTGATGCCGCGCCAGGCGCTCCGCCGGACGGGCGGGCGATGGTGGCACCGGTTGGCGTCAGCAAGAGCGCGGCCAGCGCACCCAGCATGCTGCGTCGATCCATCATCATCCCCACGCCACTCCCACACTGCGTGAATCCAACAACGAGTCACCCGGCAAGGCAACCGCGTTCCGCAACTGCACAATTCTGAAACGCCATCGCGCTGCGGCGCAGCACCCTGCTATGCTGACGCTGGAGACGCGTAACGCTGGAGTACCCATGTTCGTAGATGCGAGGAGCCTGTCCGACGGTCAGCGGATCGAAGCGGATGTCTGCATCATCGGCGGTGGCGCCGCCGGCATCACGATCGCGCGCGAGCTGATCGGCACCGGCATCCGGGTGGCGCTGCTCGAAGGCGGCGATATCGGCTGGGACGAGCAGGCGCAGGATCTCTACGCGGGCGAGAGCGTGGGCTTTCCGGGCTGGTCACTGGACGAGGCGCGGCTGCGCTATTTCGGCGGCTCGACCAATCACTGGGCAGGCAACTGCGTACCCCTCGACCCGATCGACTTCGAGAGCAGGCCCGGCGTCCCGCATTCCGGCTGGCCGATCGGGCGCGAGACGCTGGATCCCTACTACCTGCGCGCCTTGCCGATCGTGGGCTGCCGCAGCGAGCGGCCCTTCGATGTCGAGCAGCTGACCGCGGAGGCCGGGCTGCCGGTGCTGCCCCTCGACCCGGCGAGCGGGCTGCGCAACATCGTCGTCAACCAGAGCCCGCCCACGCAGTTCGGCTTCGCCTACGAGGACGAACTGGCCGCGGCCGAGAACGTGGTCGTCTACCTCAACGCCCATGTCCTAGAGATCGAACTCGACGACCTCGCCTCGCGCGTCACGGGGGTCCGGATCGGCACCTTCGACGGGCCGGCGCTGACGGCCACGGCGCGCCACTACATCCTCTGCGCCGGCGGGATCGAGAACGCGCGGCTGATGCTGGCCTCGACCGGGGTCGCGCCCGCTGGGGTCGGCAACGACAACGACCTGGTCGGCCGCTTCTTCATGGACCATATCGGCGTGCGCCCGGGGCTGCGCGTGCTGATGTCGGACAATGCACCCGACCTCGGTCTCTACGCGACCCAGCACGAGCTTGCCGACGGCCGGGCCTATGCCGCGATCTTCGGCACTGACGAAGTGCTCCGCGAGGAGGGGATCGGCGGCTTCTGGATCAGCATGTTCCCGCATGAGGGGATCTCCCCCGGCCATGGCTCCGGTCGTGCGCTGCGGAAGGGCCTCACGTCAGGTGAGCTGCCGGACCAGTTGGGCTGGCATGTCGGCAATGTGCTGACCGACCTCGACGGCCTGCTGAACGGCGCCTATCGCTTCGCGACCGGCGGCGAGGAGGACCTGGTCGCGCGGCAGTGGATGGATCTCTGGGTCACGGTCGAATCGATCCCGCTGCCCGACAGCCGCGTCATGCTGGGCGAGGCGCGCGATCCCTTCGGCATG
>JBCBPG010000140.1:0-8252 GCA_039820865.1 Pseudomonadota bacterium | reverse complement strand
TGGACGAGCCCTTCGCGGGCGTGGACCCGATCGCGGTCGGCGACATCCGCGATCTGGTGGGCCATCTCAAGGACCGGGGGATCGGTGTCCTGATCACGGACCACAACGTCCGCGAGACGCTTGAGATCATTGACCGGGCATACATCCTGCATGAAGGTCACGTCCTCATGAGCGGCAGCCCCGACGAGGTGGTCCGCGACGAGAACGTGCGCCGGGTCTATCTCGGCGACAGCTTCCGGTTCTGAGCGTCGGTGCACCCCCGCCCCGCGCCGGGTTGGGGACGGTGAACGCCTTGATGCATGGCCTGAGGCTCGAGATCCGACAGACGCAGCAGCTGGTGATGACGCCCCAGCTGCAGCAGGCCATCCGACTGTTGCAGATGACCAATCTGGAGCTGGACGCCCATGTCTCGGGGCTGGTCGAGGCCAATCCCCTGCTGTCCCACGAGGCAGCGGAGGAGGGCCAGCCGGCCGCCCCGATGACCGAAGCGATGTCCGAACCGATGACCGAACCGGGGGCCGAGCGGATGGCCGGACCGGCGGCCGCCGGCCCGGCCGACGGCCCGCCGGGCGAGGACCCGGCCCGCACCCATGACGGCCTGGACGCGGATCTGGGCGAGAATCTCTACGAGGGCGCCGCGGCCGACCCCGTGTCCCCGCCGGCGACGGCCACCCGCGCCGACCGGCCCGCCCCCCTCCTGCCCGCGGGCGGAGGCGAGGGGCCGGGGATCGACCATGCCGCCGACGGGCCCGGCATGCGCGAGAGCCTGGCCATGCAGCTGCGCCAGACGCGGCTGGCGCCCGCCGTGCTGGCGGCCGCGGTGGCGCTGGTCGAGGCGCTGGACGAGGACGGCTACCTGCGCGAGCCGATGGCGGCGGCGGCCGAGCGGCTGGGCATCGACCCGGCGCTGGCCGAGGCGGGGCTGATGGCGGTGCAGGGCTGCGAGCCCACCGGCATCGGCGCGCGCAACCTGGCGGAGTGCCTGGCGCTGCAGCTGGCCGAGAAGGGGCGGCTGGACCCGATGATCCGCTGCCTGCTCGACAATCTCACGCTGCTGGAGCGGGGCGACCGGCGGCGGCTGTGCCTCGCCTGCGCTGCCCAGCCCGACGACATCGCCGACATGCTGGCCGAGCTGCGCCGGCTGGATCCGCGCCCGGGCGCGCGGTTTCGCGCCGAGGATCCCGCGCCGCGCATACCGGACATCCTCATGCGCCGCACCGCCGATGGCGGCTGGGAGATCGCGCTGAACTCGGAGACGCTGCCGCGGGTGGCGGTGGACCAGACCTATGCGCTGCGGCTCGACGCCACGGGGCGCGAGACCGACCGCTGGATCGCCGAGCGCCGGGCCGAGGCGCAGTGGCTGGTGCGCTCGATCGCCAAGCGCGCCGAGACGATCCTGGCGGTGGCGACCGAGATCGCGCGGGTGCAGGACGCCTTCTTCGAGCAGGGCGCCTCGGCGCTGCGGCCGCTGACGCTGCGCCAGGTGGCCGAGGCGACGGGCCTGCACGAGAGCACCGTCAGCCGCGTCGCCTCGGGCAAGCTGGTGGCGACGCCGCGCGGGGTCTTCGAGCTGCGGTATTTCTTCACCAACGCGGTCGGCACGGGCGATCAATCGGCCGAGAGCGTGCGCCAGCGGCTGCGCGCGCTGGTCGAGGCCGAGCCCCCCGACGGGGTCCTGTCGGACGACGACCTGGTCGAGGCGCTGAAACGCGAGGGGATCGAAATCGCCCGGCGGACGGTGGCCAAGTATCGCAAAGTGCTGGGCATTCCCTCGTCGGTTGATCGCCGGCGGCGCAAGGCCTTCGCCTGAGAGCGACTCTCTGCCCCAACGTCATTAACTTTTCGTACACCCAATTCTCGCCACGCTTGGCCATGTTCTGGGCCATTTCATCGCTTCCACTCCTTGGCATAGGGTGTCAGATGGCGACTCGCCCAAGCGCCCCGACGACCGGGTCGCGTGGCGCGACGCGCCCCGGTTCCGGTACCCTCCGGTGCCGGTGCGAAGAGCGGGAGCGACCATGAAGATCACCGTGTCGGGCAAGCAGATGGAGGTCGGCGCCGCCCTGCCGACGCATGTCGAGGCGCAGCTGGAACAGGCGGTCACCAAGTACTTCGACCGACCCGTCAGCGCCAATGTCGTGTTCTCGCGCGATGCCCACAACTTCTTTCGCTGCGAGGCGCTGGTGACGCTGACCACGGGCCTGCAGGCGCAGGCGCAGGGCAGCGCGTCCGAGGTCTACGCGGCCTTCGACCAGGCGGCCGAGCGGATCGAGAAGCAGGTGCGCCGCTACAAGCGCCGCCTCAAGAACCACCACCAGCGCCACGCGCAACCGATTGACGTCTTCGCGGCGTCGTCTTACGTGCTGCCGGTCGGCGAGGAGGACGAGGTCGAGAGCGCGCCAGAAGGCGACGACGCGCCGGCGATCATCGCGGAGACGCAGATCGAGATCCAGACGCTCTCGGTCGGCGACGCGGTGATGCAGATGGAGCTGAAGCATGCGCGCTTCCTGCTCTTCCGCAACAGCGCCAGCGGCCGGCTGAACCTGGTGTTCATGCGCGACGACGGCCATGTCGGCTGGATCGACCCGGCGCTGGCGCACGAGACGGTGACGGCCTGAGGGCGGGTGCCCGGGCCAGACTGCCGGCCGGGCCGAGAGGCCGGCCGCAACGAGACCGGCGGGGTGCCGGGCGCTCCGGGACCAGAACCCGGAGACGACCAGACGGACGGGGACGGGACGGACAGGGCGTCATGGATCTGAACGAACTCCTCAAGCCTGAGGCGGTGCTGCCGGCGCTCAAGGCTGCGGGCAAGAAGCAGGCGTTCCAGGACGCCTCGGCCCGTCTCGGCGATCTCTATGGCCTCGCCCCGCGGCGGGTCTGCGAGGGCCTGCTCGCCCGTGAGCACCTGGGCTCGACCGGCATGGGCAACGGCGTGGCGATCCCGCATGCCCGGGTCGAGGGCATGACGCGCATCGGCGGGCTGTTCGCCCGCCTCGCGACGCCAATCGCCTTCGACGCGGCCGATGGCAAGGGCGTGGACCTAATGTTCTTCCTGCTCGCACCCGAGGAGGCCGGGGCCGACCACCTGCGCGCGCTGGCCCGCGTCTCGCGCCTGATGCGCGACGGCGAACTGCGCGCGAAGCTGCGCCAGACCCCCACGGCGGCGGCGCTGCATGCCCTGCTGACCGAACCCTCGAACGCCCGCGCCGCCTGAACGTCCCGGACCCCGGCGCGCGCCTCCGCCTGCGGGGTGTCGACGCCGCGCGGGACCGTGTCGCCGCGGGCGCCCAAGCGGCCGACGGAGCGCGTGACGACCTGTCCCGGTGACCGATGGCCCGCCGAGCGTCACACGGCCGGCTGGCGGTGATCGCATCGGTCGCGGGTTGCCACCGACGCGGCAACACCCGGTTCAACGGAATCGCCGATGCTGGACGCAGGGTGGGCGGGGGGCCCGATCCGGGGGGAGGCAGCAGACCGGGGCGGCCACCATCGCACTCACCAACCGGCTCAGCGGAGAGCCGCCCGCCGCGACAGCCACGCCATCGCCGTCTCGGGCCACCAGGCAGGGATCGAGTGCCCGCCAGGATGCAGCAGCATCGTGAGGCTTCCCGCCGCGCAGCCCGTCCAGGACCGGGTCCAGTAGGGGCCGTCGACCGCGACCAGATCCGCCTTCGGGCTCTCGCAGCCGTTCACCGCACGCCAGACCTGCAGCCCCTCGAAGACGTCGCCCTGCAGACGAACGCCCCGGATCGGCCGGCCCTCGAGCGGCACGGTCCCGTCCTGCCAGCCATGAACGTGGAGCAGGCGCACCGGTCCCGCGCAGACCTCGGGATGGGGCCGCCAGAACCCGCCCGCAACCGGCAGCCACGCATGGAAGAGATCCGGCGCCCGACAGGCGATGTTCCAGATCGCCGAGCCGCCGACCGAGTAGCCAGACGCAACGGCACGCCGCCGATCGACGCCGAAGCGCCTGGCCGCATCCTCCAGCACCTGCCGGGCGAAGGCCGGCTCGTCGCGCGTGCGCCCCCCGTTCGGGATGTAGAGGTTCCAGCCGAGCCAGGAGGCCCCCTCGCGCGCCAGGCCATCCGGTGCAACGACAACCCAGCCCGCGTCGAGGAACGGTCGAAACACGGGGTTCGCGACCACCATCGACCCGCTCCGCCCGCCGCCGTGGAAGTGCACCAGCACCGGCCGGGGACCCGCCGCGGGATCCTCGGGCAGCGCGACGCGATAGGTGCCGAGCGGCACGCGGCAGGGCGCCTCGGCGCTGCCGCAGCCCTGCGCGGCTGCGGGCAGGACGGCGAAGGCGAGGACGGCGGCGAGGAGCGCCGCGATCGGGCTGGCAAGGCGCATCGGGGTTCCCCTGGGCGGCAGGCCCCGCGAGCCTAGCGCCGGATCACCGCCTGCGCTTCCCTTCCGCTGCAACGATCGCCAATCCGTGAACGACCGCCGGGTTCAGTGGACGCTGAAGGCGGTGAGGTCACTGCGCCGGGCCATCGCGAAGGCCAGCGGCCGGCTTGGTGCCAGCGCCAGCACGGCCCCGTTCGCGGCGTGCAGCGAGTAGATCGGCTGCGTCGCTTCCCTGAGCTCCTCGGGCAGGAACTCCTTGCGGGCGCGGCGGACATAGACGATCCGCTCGGCGGGGCCGGTGTCGTCCAGACGGCGGGATGGATGATCGGTCATGGCTGTCTCCCTCAGACCGTCGCTTTGCCGGCGCCGCCGATCGCGATCGTCTCGACCGTCGTCTCCGGCACCCGGCGCGTGAGGTCGATGTGCAGGAGCCCGTTCTCCAGCGCCGCCCCCACCACCTGGACATGCTCGGCCAGCACGAAGCTCCGCTGGAACTGGCGCGTGGCGATGCCGCGATGGAGGTACTGCCGCTCGCTCGTCTCGGCCTGCTTGCCGCGCACGATGAGCTGGCCGTCCTGTAGCGTGATCGCGAGATCGGGCTCGGCGAAGCCGGCCACCGCGAGGGTGACGCGGTAGTCGTTCTCGCCCGTCAGCTCGATGTTGTAGGGTGGATAGCCCTCGGACCCCTTGGCGGTCCGCTCCAGCATCCGGTCGAGCTGCTCGAAACCCAGCAGATGCGGATAGCTGGCAAAGGTATGGCGTGTCATGCGTGCCCTCGTTCCCAAGCGACAACGGTCTTGCGGCCCGGGGAGCGGCACCGCTTGACGCTGATATGGGCAGACCGGCGCGGCCGGACAAGCGGCCCGGATCCAGGGCGGCGGAGAAGCGGTCGGACCGGCAGGACCGTTCCTCGGGCCTGCTGCCGGCCCCGGCATGCCATCCGTGGTCGATGGCCACGAACGCGGCAACACCCGCTTAGCCGGAATCGCCGATGCTGGACGCAGGGTGGGCGGGGGGCCCGATCAGGGGCCCGATCGGAGTTCCGACAGCAGGTCGCAAACGGCCGCATCGCCAGCGGTCACGACACCGACCGACACCGGTGCTCAGCCATCACCGACACGGGCCCAACCAGGCCAGGCCCGCACCGCCGACCCCAGGCCCGGCCTCAGAACGCCAGGCTGTGGCTGTCCCTGCCCCCATGCGCCGCCGACCAGGCCAGCGGCGCCTCCATGAACGACGCCAGTCCTGCCCGCGCCGCCGCATCGAACCGCCCCGTCGCCTCGACCTCGGCCAGCACATGGCGCCAGGTCGCGAGGCGATGCAGCCGGATCCCGTGGCCGGCCAGCCGCTCGGGCACCTCGGGGAAGATGTCGTAGTAGAAGAGGACCGAGGTATGGGCGCATTCCGCCCCCGCCTCGCGAAGCGCGCTCACGAAGTTCAGCTTCGAGCCGCCATCCGTCGTCAGGTCCTCGACCAGCAGCACGCGCGCGCCCTCGGCCATCACGCCCTCGATCCGCGCGTTCCGGCCGAACCCCTTGGGTTTCTTGCGCACATAGAGCATCGGCAGCGCCAGGCGCTCGGCGATCCAGGCGGCGAAGGGGATGCCCGCGGTCTCGCCACCCGCCACCGCGTCGAAGCGCTCGGCCCCCGCCTCGGCCACCAGCATCGCGCAGCTGAGATCCATCGCCAGTGCCCGCGCCCGGGGATGGCTGATCACCTGCCGGCAGTCGATGTAGCAGGGGCTCGCCAGCCCCGAGGTCAGCGTGAAGGGCTGGTCGGGCCGGATGTCGATCGCGCCGATATCCAGCAGCAGCCGCGCGACCGTGCGCCCGGCCGTCTCGGCGTCGTACTCCGCGAAACCCCTCATGACCCCTCCTCGATCTGCCAGTGGAGCGGGAAGCCCGGGTCGAACACGGTCACCGGCCCCGCCCCCGTCTCGACCGCCGACGGCGCCGTCCAGGCCGGTCCGCGCCGCAGCGTGATCCGGTCCTCGGCGAGCGGGCGTCGATAGAAGGCGGCGCCGCGGGTCGACGTGAAGGCCTCCAGCCGGTCGAGCGCGCCTGCCTGCTCGAACACATGCGCCAGGACCGGCAGCGAGACCGGCGCGGTGAAGCAGCCGGCACAGCCGCAGGGCGCGAGCTTGGCGTCGTCGGTGTGCGGCGCGCTGTCGGTCCCGCTGAAGAGGCGCTCGCAGCGCAGCGCCGCCTCGACCAGCGCCACGCGATGCGTCTCGCGCTTGGCGACGGGCAGGCAGTAGTAGTGCGGCCGGATGCCGCCGGCCAGGATGTGGTTGCGGTTGATCACCAGGTGGTGGCTGGTGAGCGTGCCGGCGGTGTTCTCGCCCGCGCCCTCGACGAAGGCGACGCCCTCGGCCGTCGTCACGTGCTCCAGCACGATGCGCAGCGCCGGCAGACGGGCGCGCAACGGCGCCAGCACGCGGTCGATGAACGCGGCCTCGCGGTCGAAGATGTCGACATCGCCGTCCGTCACCTCGCCATGCAGGCAGAGCGGCAGCCCGATCTCGGCCATGCGCTCGAGCACGCCCATGACCCGGTCGATGTCCCGCACGCCCGAGGCCGAGTTGGTGGTCGCGCCCGCCGGGTAGAGTTTCACGGCCGCGATCGTGCCGTCGGCGGCCGCGGCGGCGACGTCGTCCGGGTCGGTCGCCTCGGTCAGGTAGAGCGTCATCAGCGGCTCGGCCGTCCCGCCCGCGGGCATGGCGGCGGCGATGCGGTCGCGATAGGCGACGGCATCGGCGCGCGTCACCACGGGTGGCACGAGGTTCGGCATGACGAGCGCGCGGCCGAGATGCGCGAGGCTGGGCCCCGCGATCCCTGCCAGCATGGCGCCGTCGCGCAGGTGCATGTGCCAGTCATCCGGGCGGCGGATCGTCAGCCGGTCGGTCATCGGGGTCGCGCTCCGTGCGGCGGGGCCGGGGCGAGAGCCCTACCCCAATCCGCCCCGCCGCGAAAGATCGCGCCCAGCCCCGGGATCAGCCCCCGGACCAGCCCCTGGACCAGTCCCGGGATCAGAACGCCAGGTCGTCGAAGACCACGAGTTCGGGCTCGTCATACTTGTCGATGACCTGGCGGAGGATGTCGTACATCTGCCCGCGCTTCTCGACCGCCTGCGTCGTCTCGGGGACGTCGAGCCCCCCGGACGCGTCACCGGCCTCATCCGTCACCTTTCGCCAATCGAAGAAGTCCATCGCTTGGTCCTCGCGCTGTCGATCCGTAGCCGGCGGCAGCGCCGGCCATGCCCGGGGAGGTGGGAGGCGCCGAGGGCTGCGCCTGTGCCGGGGATCACGCGGCGACACAGGTCGCGCCATTGCCAGATGTGAAATGCTGCCTTTCGGCATGACGTATTCCGCAATGGCGGGACGGGCGCCAGGTTGCGCTGCGTCACCGGCCGCGTCGCCGGGCGGAACACGGGAGACGAGCGATGAGCACCACCCTGATCATCAACGGGGCACAGCCGGGCCCGATCTCGGCCGGTCAGCTGAACGCGCGCTTCGCGGCCGAGGCGGCCGGGCGGCTGGCGGGCCGCGGCCACCGGATCCTCGAGACCGCGGCGGCCGGCGCCTGGGACATCGAGGAGGAGATCGCCAAGCACGTCGCCGCCGACACGATCATCCTGCAGTTCCCGGTGCACTGGATGGGCGCGCCCTGGGGTCTGAAGCGCTACATGGACGAGGTGCACACGCTGGCCATGGATGGCCGGCTGGCCAACGGCGACGGCCGCTCGCGCCACGACCCCTCGGCCCAGTACGGCAGCGGCGGCACGGCGACGGACACACGCTACATGTTCTCGGTGACCTTCAACGCCCCGGCGGCGGCCTTCGACGACCCGGACCAGTACCTGTTCGGCGGCCGCAGCCTCGAGGACCTGCTGTTCCCGGTCCA